>JAHLWW010000032.1 GCA_019057715.1 Candidatus Jordarchaeum sp. JNZ_1113 | reverse complement strand
ACATAGGCCCCTTTCTTTACCATATCGGCCTTTATGAACCTGGCCCTCCCTACACATACGCAGAGGATATCGCCCCTCCTTGTGACCTCGCCGAGGTCCGGGGTGTTCCTGTCAGCCACCGTCACCACCGAAAGCCCTTCCCTCAAAAGCAGCACCGAAAGCGGTAAACCCACCGCACCACCTCCCACGATCACGGCCTCCTTCCCCACCACGGGGATCTGGTACTCGAGGATGAGCTCCATTACGGCCTGGGGCGTAGTGGGGAAGAAGAAATCGGCACGCTTCTTGAGCTCGCTGTAAGTGGCAGTGGCCGCACCTCCAAAGATCAGCCTCCCCAAGTTCACGGGGTTGAGACAGTCTATGTCCTTTTCAGGCGGGATGGCACCTGCGATCTTCTGGATGTCTATCTGCTTGGGAAGCGGAAGCTCCACAAAGACCCCATGGACCTCCCTGTCCTCCTTGAGCTCGGAAAGGACCTTCAAGAGCTGATCCTCTGTAGCATCGTCCGGAAGCTCCACCCCCTTGAACCTGATCCCCAGCTTTTCGGCCATCTTCTGCTTGGTCCTGTAATAGACCTTGGCCCCGGGATTGGACCCCACAAGCACCGGGGCAATGGTCGGAACCACCCCCTTCTTCCTCAACTCCTCTACGTCCTGCTTGATCTGATCCTCGATCTTTGCCGCCAAAGGCCTTCCATCTATTATCATCTTACGACCTCCTTGAAAAATTTTTCACAAACCCTTGGGCATTATAGCAAGGAAGGCCAGAAAATAGAAGTTCCCCTTAGGGCTTGAGGATCATGTGAAGGGAGACCAAAAGGAGGAAAACGCCAAAGGCCCTTCGGAGGAAGCCCGCTGGCAGCGAAACCGCCGCCTTGGCGCCGATCAGGGCCCCGAAGAAGAAGCCGAGGCAGAGGAAAAGGGCCGTACCCAGGTCCACATACCCTTTTTTGTAATAGGTCAGGGCGGCAAGTAACCCTATCGGGGGGACCATGGCCATGAGGGTTGTGCCCTGGGCCTGGTGCTGTCCAAAACCGAAAAGGTAAACAAGACCTGGTATCATGACTGTGGCACCGCCTATGCCGAGGAGACCTGCAAGGGTACCTGCACAGAGGCCAAGGAGGACAAAGCACAAAGGGGCAAACACCTAACCTTTCCTTAGAAAAGGCCTTTGGTGCCTGGAGCGGGAGTCGAACCCGCACGGGGGAAGACCCCCAAGGGATTTTAAGTCCCTTGCGTCTGCCAGTTCCGCCATCCAGGCACCCAAAGTGAAATTAGCACCGGTACGTTCAAGCGTCAAGCGCAAGGCGTTATGTAAAAGCCTACCTTCTGCTTCCCAGAAA
Organism: Candidatus Jordarchaeum sp. JNZ_1113; assembly: GCA_019057715.1. GTDB lineage: Archaea > Asgardarchaeota > Jordiarchaeia > Jordiarchaeales > Freyrarchaeaceae > DTBI01. The sequence goes on along the minus strand of JAHLWW010000032.1, from coordinate 12,696 downwards.
GTATAATCCGGAAGCCATGGTAGAGGAAGGCCCTTATAGGATCGGAGTTTTTGCTAGGTGACAATAGAAAAACACAAACTACACCGTATCTTACAAGTGCACGCTCTGCAGTCCATTTGGTGAGACGGAGTTCATTGCTTCCAACGGCCAGTCAGCCGGTTGATTTTCTGCTCCCTCTTTTTGAGGACCTGAACATAAACCGCCCTTGTCAGGTTAAAAACTTTGTGTTAAAAATGAGGCAGTTTTAAGAGAATGGGAATAAGGAAAGGGAGGCATTTGCCATGAAAGTTGAGAGACAAGGTTGGTTGAAGGGAATGGTTTTTTACATTTTCTCATCTCTGGTAGTCTTTTTCACCACTTGTCAAGCTGTTGACTTGAGGTTTGCCAATTATTTTCCTGCCCCGTCCATGCAGTCACAGGTATGTGAAGAGATAATCCGCGATATAGAACAGGCCACCCAAGGAAAAGTAAAGTTCCGGTATTTTCCTGGTGGTTCCTTGCTTACGGCGCCGCGCATGTACGACGGCGTTGTCGAGGGAATTGCAGACATTGGCTTTTCGAACATTGAATACACCTTTGGTAGGTTTAAGGAGACAGAATTACTAGTGCTACCGCACGGCTTTCCCACTGTGTGGGTCTCTGTTCATGTGGCCAACGACTTTCTGGCCACCTATCAGCCGAAAGAATGGAAAGACGTACACGTTTTGGCATTACATACCTGCCCTTTGTACAACATAATCACTGTGAAAAAACCTGTAACTAAACTTGAGGACCTAAAGGGACTTACCCTCAGAGCAATTGGATACGTGGCCAAAACCCTTGCAGCGCTCGGTGGAACTCCACGAAGTATTCCGATGGCTGAGGCTTATGATGCGCTTACAAAAGGCGTTATTGACGGGCTTATGTCGCCCATTGAAACGCTCGAGACCTGGAAGTTTGCTGAGATAGCCAAGTATGTAACGGAGATTTGGCCCGTAGGACAGGTAAACGTATTTTACATTGTTATGAACAAAAAGACGTGGGAATCCCTCCCGCCGGACGTGAAAAAGGTTTTTTCTGAATATCCTTTTGTTGAGAAACTAGCTAAGATGTGGAACGAAGTCGATATAAGGGGAAGGAAGGTAGGTAAGGAGAAAGGACTTCAGTTTATCACGCTTTCACCTACAGAAGCAGCAAGATGGAAAGCCAAGGCAAGAGAGGTCATCGATGAATACATCAGGAACATGGAACGTGAGGGGATCAGCAAAAACGAGCTTGAAAACAGGCTGGCATTTATCAAAGAGCGCATAGACTATTGGACAAAAAGGCAGCGCGAACTAGGGATCAAGTCTTCTACCGGTCCGGAAGACTTGCTTGTAAAATTGGATTGACAATAGAGTTCCAATAACTAGTTATGCTGGAGAAAGGAATTGGGAAAGTAACGGATTGTTTGGCGAAAGCGGCGTTAGTTTTTTTGGTCGCTATGTTAGCGATAAACCTGATAGACGTAAGTGGGGCGAAATTTTTTAAATTCCCACTCCCAGGAGCTACAGAATTTACAAGCTTGTTCCAGGTGGCAGCGATATCCCTTGCAATTGCTTACACGTTGCGTCAGGGCAGGCACATAAGGATAGATTTTGTAGTTGCAAGGATAAAACAAAGGGTTGCTTTTGTTCTTAACGTCTTTGTGCTCGTTGCTGAGTTATTTCTCTTCGCGACCTTGGCGTACGGTACCTTCCTTTATGCGGTAAGCTTGAAAAGGGCTGGGGAAAAAGGGGCCACTTCCGGACTTCCTTTTTACCCCTTTGCTTGGATTCTGTTCCTTTCTGCCCTTGTAGTCGCGCTGACAATTTTTGCCAAGCAGCTTGTGCCCATGTGGAGGGCTTTCCGTTATAAGAGCCCCAAAGAAAGCTAAAGGAGAGTCAAGTGGATCCTATACTGGTCGGAATAGTAGGAAGTGTTGTGATGATCGCTCTCTTTTTAATGGGCATGCACGTGGCTTTTGCAATGGCATTGATAGGTTTTCTGGGCTTTAGCTTCCTGAGTTCCTTCAAAAGCGGCATTTCTTTACTCTGCAGAGACATCTTCGAGCAGTTTGCAAGCTATCCCCTGAGTGCCATTCCCATGTTCATGCTTATGGGCGCTTATGCCTACGCTGCTGGCATGGGGGAGAGGTTGTATGAGGCTTCCCAGGTGGTCTTCGGAAGGTTAAAGGGAGGATTGGCCATTGCGACGGTAATGGGTTGTGCCGGCTTTGCAGCTATATGCGGCTCTCCCACCGCAACCGCAGCCGCTATGGGAAGGATCTCGATCCCGGAGATGAAGAAATATGGCTACCCTGAGGCATTAGCAACAGGGGTTGTAGCAGCGGGGGGTATATTAGGGCCTCTCATCCCACCGAGTACCACCTTGATAGTTTATGGTTTCCTGACAGAGCAGTCCATCGGCAAACTTTTCATAGCAGGCCTTGTACCAGGGCTGATATTGGCCGGATTGTATGCCCTAAGTGTAGTGGTACTCTCGAAGATACTGAAACTGCAGGAAACTGCCCCAGGCAGAGTCCGTTACAACTTTAAACAAAAGTTTTTGGCGATCTTAAGATGTGCTGACGTACTCTTGTTATTCCTCATTGTCATCCTCGGGCTCTATTTTGGCTTCTTTACCCCCACTCAGGCCGGAGGGATAGGTGCGGCTGGGGCTTTGGCCATAGGAATATTCCGTGGAAGCATTACACGAAAGGCTTTCATCGAAGCTACGAAAGATGCGCTCATGACCTCATGTATGGTCTTGACGATAATAGCATCAGCTATGGTATTCGGCCATTTCCTTGCCCTTACCAATATCCCTGGGCTTCTAGGGACCTGGGTCAGCCGCGTGGATTTGCCGCCTCTAGGAGTGCTGCTATTCACCATTGTGATCTTTTGTATCGGTGGCTGCTTCATAGATGCACTCCCTTTGATGATGCTCGTAATACCGCTTTTCTATCCTTTGATCCTCAAAGCAGGATACGATCCTATTTGGTTTGGAATCGTGGTTGTGGTCCTTGTGGGCATAGGTGTACTTACGCCTCCGGTAGGGGTAAATGTCTATGTGGTGAAGGGAATAGCACCGGAAGTGCCTATCCAAGTGATATTTAAAGGAACCTACCCCTTCCTAATCGCGCTCTTTACCATGCTATTCCTGCTTCTCTTATTTCCTGAGCTTGCTACCTGGTTACCTTCGGTTTTAAGCATATAAGGGAATCATGCTAAAGCCCACTGAGCCAATGCTCTAAAATCCTAGATATGACCCCCTCGGCGAACAAGGCTTTCTCCATAACAGTTTTTGCTTCACCAGCAGGTATGCTGGGTACCTTCTTCTGAAGCAACATCAAGCTAAGTTGTATATAAGCATTTTGTACGAGGTAGATCGCTTCCACAATGGCCCTTTCTAGGGTCTCGGCCACTACTACATAGCCGTGTCCCCACAAGAGCAAGGCACGCTTGTCCCCAAGTACCTTGGCGACCTTGAAACCCTCCTCCAGCGAATCGATCAACATGCCGCCTTGCTCCCTGTACTGTTTGAATACAGGCACTCCATCGCACAGAAAGGCACCAAGGTGGCATACCGGCACCAGCTCCACGTCAATCAGAGAAAAAACCACAGCCAATGGATGATGACCGTGGAACACCGAATTCACATCGTCCCTTACTTGGTATATTGCAGCGTGAAGAAACCTTTCCCCAACAGGTTTTACACTTGCCGCACCTATCACTCGCCCTTCCAGGTCTACCTCCATAATGTCCTCCCTTTTCACGTTCACCGGTGCCACTGCTCCAGCAATTAAAAAAGTGTCCCTATTTTCCGGGTTCCTCACGCTAATATGCCCAAGTCCATCAAGAACTTTTTCCTTCACGAGGACCTTGTTGGCCAACACTAGCTTGTCCACTATATCCATGGTCATAATGTAGGCCTGTCAGGATATTTCTCTGCGATCTTCTTTATCTCAGGGTCACGAAGCACCAATAATTCCCCCTCTTTGTGAACGTACACATCGCCTACTTTAAACGTAGCCCCTCTGATATCCGCTGTGCAATGCACCCAGTAGGGATAGCTTTTAGTGGGCGGCGGAGCCCCTAAGTGAAAATGGAAATTTGAGGTATGCGAGTGGTCGATAATTCTGTTATACAGGATGTGGCTACAATTGCATTTAGAAGCCACTGCATTAGGGTGTACGCCAAAATGGAAGCAATTAAAATCGTACATCTTCTCACCAAGTATGCGGCTCATCTCTTCAAGGAACGTTTTAATCCGTTCCGCTTCAATGCCGCCTTCTATGTTTACTATTTTTGAATCCTTCACTGTCACCTTCACAAATTCTTGAAAATAAGGTGAAATCCCGATTACCCTTGCCCACCAACTCAACATCCTGTCAAAGACCAATACGCCATTCACGTCCTTTGCCCTAATAGGTGGCGTTACCCACTCAGGCCATGGCCTATAATAACCTACTTCTTTGCGGCGGACTGTATAGGATGTAAACCACGGATGATCCGGATGGTATGGACTATCTATAATCCCTTCCAGATAGCTGCCGTTTTTATCTGTGATGACAAACGGTAAGCCTTCTCTTATCGGCAGACATGCTCTATAACGGATCTCACAAAGGAGCTCATACGGAGTAAGGGCCCAATCGCTCATTAGAAGCTCCGCTGTCACTGCGAAGTTTCTGATCATCAATTTTCTCTTCTGCCAGACGAATTGTTTAAATTCTACTATTTCTTCAAAGGAAAGATCAAATGTATTGTTAATCATAACATCTGCTGCCTCAAATGCAGCCCTAACTACACTTGGAAACTGCCAATTATGGACATGCGACTCCTCATCCACCCACAGTACATAAGGCACAGCACCGCGCAATTTCACAAATGTCTCAATCCACTCGATAACCCTTTGGTCGATCAGGTTGTCTCCTCCATACAAACCATCTCTGTACGCCAATATTAAAACCTTCTGTCCTTCGTGGATCTCCGCACAAATGTCCAACATGTCCGAAAGTGCTATTAACGCCCTTTTGGGTATAGCGAAGGTCATGTCCTCCTCCGGAAGCCATTATATTTTAAAAAAATCCCGTGTCTCAGGGGCAAAAAGCTCATCAATACTTACTTTTCTCTTGGCAAGACCTTGTTCGTAACAGTACTCACAAAGGGTCTCGATTACCTTGCGGTTTTCTTCTATGCCATAGGGCCAGTAATCTGGACCCATTATTTCTATCGTGCGCCTCAATTCGTCATCAAGCCAGGGCAACATGACGTAAAGAGCATTCAGTTTGCGTAGATTGCGGGCCCATATCTCTTTGGCAAGAAGGAAAGCCTTGTAAAGTGAACCAGCAATCCACGGGTGACGACTGTAAACGGAATTCTTGATGACGATGGTGTGCATGATCGGAAAGATGCCGGTGCGTTTAAAGTATTCCTCCTCCTGCTCCCTATAGTTCTCAAAAAGCCTCTTTACCTTTCCTGACCCACGCGTGAAGCAAGAGGGCGCCCTCGGCGATATCAAGGCGTCGATTTCACCTTTCTCCAACATCTCTGACAAGGTCCTCCCCTCAGGAATAGGCTGATACTCGATCTCAGGAGGTAGTGAAATCTTCACTTTTTCCTCCCTACCGGGCTGTTCAAGTCCGCCATACCTCCATTTTATCTCGGACGGGTGCACCCCGTAATCGTGCTGCAAAATGCCCCTTACCCATACGATGGCGGTTAACTGGTACTCGGGAACACCCACAATCTTACCTTTAAGATCTCGCGGATGCTGAATACCACACTCTGCGTTCACATAAATAGCTGAATGTCGAAAACACCTGGATGTAAACACTGGAATCGCTATAAACCTTTCATCACCTTGAGATCTTGCGATAATATAGGACGAAAAGGACATCTCAGAAATATCGAACTCTTCGTGTCTTATCTGTCTCCAGAATATTTCCTCCACATCAAGAGGTATATAAACTAATTCAATACCCTCAACTTGGACTTCGCCTGTCAGAAGAGGAACAATTCGATCATAAGGTGCACATGCAAACGAAAGATTTAATTTTCTCATGCTTCACCTCCCATATTTTTCATACATCTCCAACCAGTCCATACCACCTGGACGTGCTCAGACCTATAGCTTGTTGTAAAACTTCCGTACACCTTCCCCACTTATTCCCATATCCCTCCAGGCACGCTTGATAGCGCATTGAAACTTCGTAGCCCCCTCCAAAAGGGCGACTCTCACTGTAGCTTCCTCACAGACCCCAAAGAGTTCCCAAGGTCTCCCCCGCTTTCTTCCTCTGAGAGAACCCAAGGGAATCGTAAAACGGTATCCGCAAAAGCAACGAAAAGCTGAACCACCAAGTAAAATCTTCCCATCAAAAGCGGTATATAAAGCAGGGCCAAAAACATATGGACGCCTCGAAGCTCCCGAGTTGGATTTTACCCTGTGTGTCTCTAAGCGCAACCACTATCTCAAAGTAAATTTCTCTTTCACTTTTTACAAAATTACGATTCTTTCTATTGGCCGAACCCATTTCCAATAATTTATGAGACATAGCTTCATAGGTACACCCACGTCACCACTTGGTGGAGTTCCCAGAACCTCCTATCGTGTACAGTATCTGGTACGCAAGTTCAGCCTTGGAGGCCTCATCTCGTAAAAATCGAAACACGGCACGAGGAAGGAACACATTGCCGTTACTAGCAATCCCTAAAACGACCAAGTTAAAGCTGTATAACGTATGCTACCCCCTTTTCAGCTTCACTCCATTCATCCATCAAAACAGATGACACCTTTTACAGGAGTATTGGCTACATTCAAAACTTCATCACCAAATCGACAATTCACCAAAAGGCGCCCCTGCTAAATCCCTAAGAAGTACCCTATAAAGACATGCCGAGCCTTTCTTTTTTCGCATCCCTTGGACGCAAACTCCCCTCGTGTCTTATTGACTGCTAGAACCCCAAAATCGCGGCCGCTTAAGGGCCACTGTACCGTCTTTTCAAATGTGGTCGGCTCTATTACAGCCACGACTTACACTGCGCACAGGCAAAAAGTCGCTTGAGCTTCTCTCAAACCGTTCGCCATCCTTGTTGTTCGAACACCACCTGTAATCCACTTCTTTAAACCGATTCCATAAGCCGCCTGAAGTTACCCTCGTATATCTTCTGCCGGTCTTCCTCGCTTAAAGGTAAGTTATCCAAGACCTGTATCGTCCATCTTATGTACGCCGGTCCGCCCTCTGGATCAAAGGGCATGTCCGTTCCAAAGAGGACCCTGTCCACTCCAAAGAAGTTTATGCCACACCACGTAGGGCCTGCCGCGCCGAACATCGCCGTATCGGCATAAAACATACGGAAATAATCAAGCGGGCGTCGCCTGAGTTTTTTAAGCAACTGAGCGTAATCTTCATCGGATGTCCTTGTTCCTAGCTGGTCCCACCCTGGCCCAATTCTCCCTTCGAGGTACGGCACTATTCCCCCGCAGTGGTGAGTTATTATCTTGAGGTTTGGGTACATGTCAAAAAGACCAGCAAAGACCAAATGAGCCATGGCAACAGCCGTCTCATAAGGCCATCCAAAGATGAACCAGATCTCGTAATAACTCTTCTCGTCCTCCTTATAGTCAGGGAAGTCGGCCCCTCGTATCGGATGTAACCAAACGGGCTTCCCCATTTTCGCTACGAGACCAAAAAGGGGCAACAGCCCTGCCTTTATCAAGGACTTGCCGTTGACATTAGTAAACAACTGAACGCCTAAGGCACCTAGCTCTTTTACAGCCCTTTCGGCCTCCATTAGTGAGGCATCTGGATCGTTCAAAGGAAGGGAGGCCACAAACCCAAAGAACCTATCAGGGTACTTTGAAACGAGCTCTGCCATCTCCTCGTTTGCCACCTTGGCAAGTTCGCGGGCTACCTCCGGGGGACCGTAAGCCTCAATAGGGGGCGCAGCCAAAGTCAGCACCTGCACGTAATCTCCAAACATATCCATTACCTTGAAGCGGACCTCGAGGTCATAAAGACAAGCAATCCCCCTTACCCTCTTGTGCATGTCCTTACCATTTGGTACGACGCCCTTAGCCCTTTCGAAAAACTTAGGCGGAATTATGTGGCTGAACACATCTATCTTCATACTGCCCTCCTTTTTGTTTTCCCTTGACCTCCGCAAACATGAGATAAACTCCTAAACAAATACCCAAAAGGTTCAGAACGCGATTCGTTGAAAAGAGCAGCAAACCTGCAGCAATTGCCAGTACAGATTTCCATAAAGAAAGAGGCCTCATAAAATACCGCTCTACTCCCATGCAAAGAAGGCATATGCCGATGCTTGTCATAGCTACGCCCCACAATATCCTTACAAGGTCGCCCTTCAGTAACAGGTACGGTTCGTACGCAATCACAAACGGAACAATGTATGCAACAATACCCAATTTCATTGAATTTAAGGCAACCTGACTCATCCTGGCGTTAGCTATTGCCGCAGCCGCATAGGCAGCAAGGCACACAGGAGGTGTTAGAAACGAAAGGACTGCGTAATAGAACACAAAAAAATGCGCTACCAATGGGTCGAGACCGAGCTGTATCAAAGCTGGTGCTGCGAGGGCCACCGTTAACAGATAAGCAGCAGTGACCGTCATCCCCATCCCGAGGATTACGGCAGTCGCAGCGGCAAGGCAGAGAAGGATCGGTTTATTTCCTCCAGCCAGTGAGACCATGATAGACGAAAAATTGTATCCAAGACCCGTCATGCTCAGCACGCCGATGATGACGCCGGCTGCAGCGCTTGTCACCCCTACCTCCACCATGACACTACCGGCGTCCTTGAGCGAAAGCAGGATAGAGCGTGAAGAAAAACTGAGCCTTTTCTGCCAAACAAAGCCGATGGCGATACACACCACTGCGCTGAGCAGTGCCGATTCTTCTACACGCCTCCCGCCGAAAAGTATTACAACAAGTGTAATCACAGGGATCAGCAGAAAGTACCGATCCCTCAGCAGGCGCAAAAAGTCCTCTCCTGTCCCCTTCGGAATCCCCCTCAAGCCGAGTTTACCGGCCCGTAAATCCACCTGCAGGAAAACCGCCAAGTAGTAAAGAAGGGCTGGAGCGAAAGCCGAAAGCGCGATTTTTGGGTAGGGAATCCCCAAAAAGGTTGCCATCAGAAATGCTGCCGCACCCATTATCGGTGGCATGATCTGACCACCCGTTGAGGAAACCGCCTCGACAGCTGCCGCAAAGTAGGGGGGATAGCCACTTCTGATCATAGTCGGGATGGTAAAAGTCCCTGTAGTGACAACGTTTGCCACCGCGCTACCAGAGATCATCCCAAAAAGGCTCGAAGAAACCACCGCTACCTTAGCCGGTCCACCTCGGTACTTGCCCATTAACGCCTCAGCCAAACATGAGAAAAACTCCCCTATGCCTAGCTTCGACACAAATTGTCCAAAGAGCACAAAACACAGCACAGTGGTAGATGCTATTTCCAAGGGGAGACCGTAGATGGCCTGCGGATCCAGGAACAAGAAGACAGCGAGTGATCCTGGAGGTACATCTGTTCCCTTGAGCGGGCCAGGAAATTTGGAAGCAAGCAGTGCATACACAATGAAAAACACACTAATAATCAAAAAGGCATGGCCCACAACCCGCCTTGCCGCCTCGAGCACAAGAAGGACTAATACTGTACCAATTAGCGCTCGTATAGGCGTCACAAGACCGACCGTCAATATCAGACGTGGATATTGCCATGCAACATAAACGCCTATGGCCAGAGACGCAACTGTAAGGATAACACTTATTACATTCGAAGCCTTGACCTTTTTTGCATTATCTAAAAAAACTAAGGCCAGCAACAAAGCGAGGACGACCGCTAAATACTGCCCTGTATACAATGAGATACCAAGTCGAGAAAAAGGGTTCAATACACACAATATCCCTACTATTGGTACTAGCGCCCTAAGACACGCCAAAACTGTGCTTAGCATGAAGTTATCTCGGGTTAGCCTTCCCTACCACAAGGGATTGTCTCAACGACTTCTTGAACTCAGCAACTTCTGGTTAAGAGCGTCCATCTCCGCGGTCCACAGTCCAACACCCTTATAGAAAGCAACAGCACCAGGATGGAAAGGAATGGAAAAATCCGCCCTAACTAATCCTTTTTGTGTCCATTCCTCTAGCTGCTTGTGAAACCTTTGCAACTCGGCAATGTTTTCGTACATCACCCGGACAACTTCGTATACCACCTTATCAGGAAGGGCCGCGGAGCAAATGACGTAGACGTCATAACACCACAAATATCGATCAGTCTCGACCCCAATCGGACCCGCCTTGACAAGCACCGGATAACCAGGAAAGAACTGCCTTGCCCTTTTCACGGCTTCAGGAGATGGGTCTATAGGGAGGAATCTCGCTCCTCTCCTCGCCTCGAGCTCTTGTAAAATGGGCGTTCCTAGCGTAACAGTCCCCGTTGCATCAGCTCGACCTGTAATCACTGCATTTACCCCTTCGGTTATCGAGGTAACAGGAATCACTATTACATCGTCTATGGTTAGACCACCATTTGCAAGCATAGCAAGGGCTTGAAGGTGCAAAGAGGGAGTAGGGTACCTGCAGGCAAGGCGTTTACCCTTTAGCTGGGATAACGTGGTTATACCGGAATCTTTACTCGTCACCGCGCTGATTTTATTAGGCACCGTAAAGGCCACAAGGCGTATGTCGAACCCTTTTCCCTTGGATAACTCCTTGTATTCGTACTCACCCTTATACCCCATTTCTGCATCCCAAACGTTCAAAACTCCAAAATCGACCTCACCACGTTCCATGTAAGGGAACCAAGCACTGGGACCCGCCATGGCCTTTACGGTCATTTTATATTTAGTGTGATCGCTCACCAGCTTCGCAATTGCACTCCCTATTACGTTAAACGTGGTACCAACGGGGTGGGTCCCTATACTGAGCATCGTCTTCTCCTGCGCAGCTGCCACTAGAATGCCCATTCCGACCAACACAACAACCGTTAGACCTATAAGAAAAAGTTTTTTCATCGCGCACCTCCCGGAACGCTAACTGACTTTTTGACTTTTTAACGAATTTTTTTAACACAATGTTACTTTACAAGTCAAGGGGTATTACTACTCGCTTCTAACCGAAATGCTATGCAGGCCTAGCACTGATACTAGGTTTGAAAGTCAAAAGGTTTGAAAGTCAAAAATATCCAACTAGTCATAAACTATGCTGTTTGAACCTCGACGCCAAAGCTGGGTAGTTCGCGAAGCGATAACAGAAGCCCGTGCCTTAGCTTTGGCATTAGTGACATTACCGGACAAGAAGAGCGGAAAACCTATGTCACAATACCGCTAGAGAACCTGCTGTGAAAAGCTGAAAAAAATGCCACACCTTACGCCACGTGGTCTCCTGAATATCCCTTCAGGATTGGCCCCGTAAAGGATACGGCCGCAGGTCCAATGCTGCTCCGGTTGCGCATTTTAATTGCCCTCAGGTAATCTTTTGGGCCCGACCTACTTTTCCCATCATCACACGAACTGACACTGACACCCGTTGCGTTTGCCAACCGTTGCTAAAGCTTAAACCTTTTACTGAACCGCTGTATTAAACAACATCGAGACTTAGGAGAACTGCTGACCCTTGGAAATTTGTGTTGAGCTACGCATCACAGTGGGCCAAACCGGTGCAATGGTTGACAGGACGTATTCAACCCTGCTATACATTCGCTTGGTCACCCAACAAACTTAAAAGGAGGTTTAACATGAAAAAAAAGAGGTTCTCAAACGCAATTTATATGCAAAGAGGCCTTTGGTCGAAGATATGCATGTTGCTGTTATTCTCATTATTAGCGGTAGGGATTTCGACCTTCTTGATCTCAGTGTTTGTTAATGCAGCCCCGCCCGACAAGGCTAAATGGCGTATCAGGATACTAGGCTATCCAATGGGACAAGCTGGATACAGCCTCTCGCTTGCACTGAGTCAGATCATCAACAAATACTCGGATACTCTATACTCCGATTTTACAAGTGGTACTTCCTCTTCCGCAAATCAGTTGTATCTCATTAAAAATGCTGAAGCAAGAAAAAACACTGTCATAATAACTAACCAGGTGGCAGTATGGGCAGCTAAGAACGCGGTTCCTCCTTTTGAGGAGCGCTTCTACGACCTGAGGTGTATATCAAGCGTTGTCATAAATCCCAATACATTTGTGACACTAGATCCGAATATCAAACAGTTGGGCGACATCGCAGGCAAAAGGGTTGCGATCGGACCAAAAGGCTCTGGTATCTGGGACATGCCCTATCTGATCTTGGAGCACATGGGGCTTGTGGATAAGGTGAAGCTTTCGGGTATGACCCTTGCTGCAATCAAAGATGCCCTGCTTGCAGGGACCGTTGATGTGGGTTTCCTATCAGGGACTTATATGGGGGACGAGACGGTAGTACCTATAGCAGCGACCGAGGAGGTCATGCGTCTGCGCACGCTCTATTGGATATCCGTACCTTTAGACGTGATGAAGGCAGTGGAGCAGAAGTACGGGATGTTTATGGGAGGAGGCAAGTGGACCGTACCGGCAATAGGGAAGACACCGGCGCAGACGTTCACGGCCCCTGTTTCTGCTAACTCCTGGTGGGTTCACAAAGACTTCCCCGATGAGATAGTCACCGAGATCCTGAGCGTCCTTTATGCACACATAGAGG
>JAHLWW010000031.1 GCA_019057715.1 Candidatus Jordarchaeum sp. JNZ_1113 | reverse complement strand
GTTTTATGGAGCACGAAACATAATATATGTTTTTCTTGGCTGAAAACCAAGAAAAATTCATAATGCTCTATGTATCATAAGTGTTATATAGGGTGCGTGTTTGTGGGCGAGGTTATGCTGGTTAAAGAGCTGGAAGTTTATGAAAGGATGAAGGGGGAGTTACTTAAGAAGTATGAGAATAAGGTTGTTGCCATTAAGGATGAGAAGGTTATCGGTATTTATGATAATGAGGCGGAAGCTCTTGGGGATGTGCTCCAGAAGTATGGTTATGTTCCCGTCTTAATTAAGCGTATTACGCGGGAAGAAAAAGTAGAAGAATTACCCTCATACACCTATGGATTGCTATCCATCACGTTTTAGAGTAGGATGAGGCAACATTATGCCAGTAATCAACATAGCTTTTCATAGCAATCAAAGACAGTTTGATCCGCAAGCTCTTGTTGTTCTCGGGCCGCAAATAAGTGTTGATGTTCTGCCTCCCTCTATCGTTGATACGTGGGCTAAAAGTCATAATGTCAGCATTAAATCCGCCACCTTACAACATGCTTTACTGGATACAGGTGCATCTATTACTGGCGTAGACGGAAATCTTCTCAGAACCCTTCAGTATCCACCTATTGGAATAGCTAGTCTATCAACTCCCTCAGGAGTTTCAAGGGCGCAAGTATACATGGTTAAGCTTGTCATTCCATCAATTTCTGATCCCAATTTTCCACAAAATATCCCCAGAATAATCATTGACAATGTGCGCGTGATCTCGGTTAGACTGGATAATCAACGATATATAAGGTGTTACTGAGCAGAGATATAATCAGCCAAACAGTTATGGTTTACAATGGTCCGCAAGCTCTTGTAACCTTGGGATACTAAGGAAGATTCTCATAGACAGAAAATCAGGCTGTCGAAAAATTCGACTTCCCCCTCAGCTCTGCTGGGTTCACCTCATCGGCATATAAGCCTTGACACCCCAGCTTCATTACGCTCACAGAGAGGCTTTCGGCGGAGCCTGAACCTCGCCACATCTTGAGCATGTTTAAACAAGCATTTATGTCCCTGTCTAAACCGCATTTTGGGCAGGTTTTCTCCATTGGAGCTATTTTTCCTCCGCATCTGGAGCATATGCTGGAAGTTTTATGGGGGTTAAAATAAACCACATCAAAGCCATTCAACTTGTGCTTGTAATCAAGTAAGAATTGAAGTTTCCTGAAGCTCCATGTGTTCAGCCTTCGCTTGAGGTTCTTATTTCTTAAAGAGACTGGTTGGATTCTCTTACTAAACTTGTTGAACTTCTTAACCTTATAGTTTATGGCCTTCCTTATGTTCCTCAAGTCCTCCATGACGAGCGTTTTGCCTTTCGTTATCTCTGAAAGCCATTTTGTCAATTTGTGGAGCAAATCATGGACTCTGCGTTTTCTCCTCCCGGAATATTTAGCATAGAGGACCTTCTTAATCTTTGAATCCCCAATCCTTTGAATCCTTCTAAGCTTCCTTGAATAGGCTTCATGGATTGCCCTAAGCTTGGAGGTATCTATCTTCCAGCAATTTCCAGAAGAATCAACCACTGTCACACTACACTCGTTAACATCTACAATACACTCATCTGGTCTCGTCAGATCGATCTCCTGTTTAAATGGAACTATTACCCAATTCATTCATTACAATCTCGCCTATCCTAAGCTTTCCCTCCCTCCAAAGCTTAATGAACTTCTCCTGGTAGCTCCCGAACTTCAAAGGGATTGTCAGGAACTCCCTTGGCTTGGCTGATATTCTGAGCTTATATTCTGAGCTTATCCCCTCGAAGTGCGTTAACAACGGGCTGAACTCGATAAAAAGCTTCCTCGCTACTGGTCGCTCTCCTTTTGTCCTCTTCCAAGAGCTAAGCATGGAAACTGCAACCTTAATCGCCGAGATGAAGTATTGGCTGTTGTAGTCGTACCTGGCTTTAGCTCGTTGTAACATGCGTGGTGAAGGGCTTTGATGCTGAAGCTATTGGTCTCAAACGCTTTGTTCAGGCAGAAGTTGATCATGTCCCTGAAATCGTAGAGTAAGCGCTTTATCTCCGGAGTTATTTCATAACCGAACTTGACCGCTCTGATTATCTCTGTCATTGATTTAACTATTAGTTAATTTATATTTAAACATCATTTTCGACAACCTGTTGTTCTTTATACTTATGTTTTAACATTTAATGCTGTCCATGCATTCCGCTACGCGTTTTCTCATGTTTCGTTAACTTGGTCTTTAGATGTGGGCTCACAGCAAAGCTAGGAAACGACCCGGGCCTTAACTAATAACAGGGTCTTTTTCGGGTTTAATTCTAAATTTCTAAAATCCGGGAGCGGATAACGGCGTTAGGTTATTATTAGTTTCCTGACATTAATACTAGGGCTCCGGTTTTGCATGCCATGGCACAAGTGAAGCATTCTCCTTTTTTGGCGCATTTGGAAACATCGACTTCAAATGGCTCTATTCTTGTTATGGCGTGTAGCGGGCATGAGTTCATGCATGATGCACATTTACTACAGCGTTGGGGGTTTTTAAGTTGAGGGTAGTTGAACGGCAAAATGCCACCTTCAAGTTGTCAGCATGCATCACGGTAATGACAACTGCTTGCCGTTTTATTATAGTTTGCGCATTAGTGGAAACCTTTAAAGAGGAATTTCTCTTTCGGAAACGCGGTGGTTTGCATTCCTTTTGACGGCGTGAGCATACCGACGAAAGGATACTTATTGGAGGTGCCTTCTATGCCCGATATTTTCGATTTTCACACTCATGTTTACGATAGGGATTTTTGGTTTAGAGGTAAGGGGGTCTTACGGGCTTACGCTAAGGATTATTTTAAGTCTCCTGTGAGGCTTGCGGTTTCGCTTCCCCTGTTGGCGCGCTTCGAAAGCTGGATGAAGCCTCGTGAGCTTCGGCCGTCGAGCAGTAGTAGGCTTATTCTCTTCGACTTGGTCGGAAGTTTTTCTTCAATTTCTCCTTTGGGGTTGAAGCTTCACCCGCCTCTCCAGGACGTTTCGGCTTGTGATCCAGGGCTTGATGAGACATACGGGCTTGCCGAAAGGGAAGGGTGCCCCGTGGTGGTTCACTTCGGCTACTGTAGTGCTGGAAACTTGAGGTTCGCAGATCCCTTGAGCATAATTGAGGTGGTGGATAAGTTTCCAGGGTTAACCGTGGTAATGGCTCATATGGGAACTGGTAGGGGTAACTACTGGGAAAACGCCAAGAGGGTAGCCCGTTGTTGTGATGGCGTTTACTTTGAGACATCGTGGGCGCCTCCGGGAGTTGTGAGGGAGGCTGTTGAGTTGTTCGGTGCTGAGAGAGTTGTCTTTGGGTCTGACTATCCGTTTAGGAGCGTGGAGGAAGAGCTTGACAAGGTGCTTTCTCTAGGTTTCTCTGACGAGGAGCTTTACAGGATTTTATGGAGGAACGCTGATGAGTTGCTTAGAGGGGTGATAAAACGTTCATCGTCCCTTATGGTGAGAGAAAAGTAAAGTTGAATGTTGACGGAGTGCTTCTTAGCGGGGCGAGCGTAGCCCCCTCTTCGCCGTTGGGCGAACTTGTGGAGGAAAGTTTGAGGTTACCTGTTAAGTCAAAAAGGGTGGAGGAGCTTGATGGTGGAAGCGCCGTTATTCTTGTCGATGACTATACGCGAACAACTCCGGTGAGAGAAATTTTGCCGGTGGTTTTAGAGAGACTTAAGGTGGATGGAGACGTCTCCGTGGTTGTAGCGTCTGGAACCCATAGGAAGATGAGTGAGGAGGAGCTGAAAAAGAAAATTGGTGAGGTATATTGGGAGCTCCCTGTTTTTCAACATGACCCAGATGAAAGACTGGTTTTTCTGGGTGAGACCTCGCGGGGGACGCCTGTATGGATTAATGAGCTTGCCGCTAGGGCCGACGTCCTCGTATCCATAGGTTCTGTGGCGCCTCACAACTTTTATGGGTGGAGTGGAGGGGCGAAGATCGTTTTGCCGGGAGTGGCAGGGAGGGAAAGCATATCGTGTAACCATAAGTTGGCTGAGCATCCAGATGCGCGTCTAGGAAACCCGGAGAGCCCGGCAAGACTTGATGCTGAGGAGGCGGCGAAGAAGCTTAGGACCTTTTTCTCCATCAACGTGGTTAAGAACGTGAGGAGTGAGGTTGTCCATGTTTCTTCTGGAGATGTTGTTGCCGCTCATAGGGCTGCAGTGGAGGTGGCTATGAGAGTTATTGGTGTTAAAGCCCCCTGGGCTTCCGACGTGACAATAGTGAGCTCGCACCCTTACGATAATGACTTATGGCAGGCTGGAAAGGCCCTCTTCTCCGCTGCCAACATTACTAGGGAGGGAGGAACCATAATACTGCTATCCCCCATGAGGGAAGGCGTATGCGTGCACTATCCTCAATTCGAGCGCCTTCTTTCCTTACCGCCTGAGGAAATAAGTAAAGAGGCTGCTAGTGCACCTCTGGAAGCCACTGTTGCTCTCCAAATAAAGAGGATGCAAGAAAGGTTTAACTGCATCATAATTTCTGACGGAGTGACCGGAGAGCAGGCGGAGAGGATGGGGTTTAAGTGGTTTTCTTCGCCGCAGGAGGCGATTGACCAAAGCTTGAAGAGAAACGGAAGGGTGACTGTTATTCCCAACCAGCTTATTTACCCTTATCGGTGATAGAAAGTGAGGCGTTACAGGCTTTTGATGAGTGTGGGTCCAACGGAGTGCCCTCCATACGTGTTAAAGGAGATGAGCAGACCAATCTACGACTTGAGAGACAGGGACCTCATTGAGATACACCTCGAAAACCTAGAATTGCTGAGGAGAATTTTCCACTCAAGTGGTAAAATAATGGTGTTTGCCAGCTCGTCCTTCTCGGCGATGGAGGCGGCTATAGCTAACCTGGTTGAGCCGGGAGATCCGGTTCTCGTCATCAATTCCGGGTTTTTCTCAGGGTTTATGGCTGAAATGGCTCAGATCCATGGGGGGCGCGTTTTTCTCACTCCGAGTTTCGAGGAGCAGCCGATCACCCTAGACGCCTTTGAAAATGCCCTGAGCGAATGTGATGCTAAAGTGGTCTGTATGGTTCATAATGAGACCGGGACGGGGCTTAGGACTCCTATAGAGAGACTTTGCCTGCTAGCTCATAGTTATGATGCTCTAACCGTGGTGGACGTAGTTTCCACGTTGGGCGGCATGAGGGTTGACGTGGACGGTTGGAGGATTGATGTCGCCTTCGCCGGCTGCCAAAAGTGCCTTAACGTTCCCCCAACACTGTCAGTGGCCTCAATAAGTGAAAGGGCTTGGCAGAGCTTCGAAAACAGGAAAAATCCCGTCAAATTATGGTATCTAAACTTTAAAACGCTAAAAATGGCGATTGGCGAAAAGCCAATTTTTCCATACACCTTCCCCATACACTCTATACTAGCACTTAACGCCTCGCTAAAACATTTGTTGGCTGAGGGGCTTGAAAACGTTTACGAGCGACACAAGAGAGAGTCAACCGTGGCGAAGAGATTTGTAAGAGAGTTGGGTCTCTCGATGCATAACCGTTGCGAGGCGTGTCCCGGATGTGAGAATGAAGAGGCTTACTGTGCACTAACCGTAACGGCGTTCAAGACCCCGATACAAGCGATGAAAGTCGTTGAGAAAATGGAGCATGACCACGGCGTAAGAATATCAGCTGGACTAAGAGAGCATCAAGAAGACGTCTTGAGAATTGGACACATGGGGTGGCAAGCACAACCACCATTCACTAAAGCTACTTTAACCTCTCTCGCATCCACACTGAAGAATCTAGGATTAAAGTTAAATTATGAGGAAGCCTTAGCGGGGCTTCTCTAGAGAGATATAGAAACTTAAAAAGCGCACCGTAAAAGCATATGTTGACCCAAGTCAAGTAAAGTATTTTTTCACGAATTCCCGCCATGATGGGAAATCTCTTCTGCGTAGAATCTTGATGGCCTCATCTATTTTGACATCAATGCCCAGTTCGTCGGAGAGGACCTTCAAGAAAGTGAATATGTGCACGTGTGCTGCGACATGTGAACCTACAACCTCGACCAGAGCGTTGTAAAAACGCTCCACGTCATTCACTAGAAGGCATAGTGCCTCGTCCTCGCTGTCAATCTCTAACTCTTCACATAAACGCTCATAGATTATTCGAACCCCTGGGAAACGGTGCTGAAGCCTTGAGAAAGCTTCACGGAAAAGCTCAACTGCCTTAGCAAGCTCTTCGGACGCCAATACGCTCTCCTCCTAAAAACCAAACTGAACGTTCATTTTTTGTTGTGCCCTCCAAAATATCTAAGTTAAAATCGGAGAACAGTGTGCTATGCATTCCCTTCCTTCAAATTTCACTATCGCGTAATGCCATTCGTTGCCTGTAGCTTCAGAAATATAGTGGCATATGAAGGAGGCAATACCACACACTATTGTGCCGTCAGCCCTCTCCGAAAGACCAGACTGCTTAGAAATCCTGCAGCCGTCAAACAAGAAGCAGTTCTTAATTAGTAGAAGAACGTCTCCATTTTTCTTCCTATACCTTACCTCTAGAGGGGCAGTACGCATAGAGACCAGATCACTATACGCCTTAGAAACAGCAGCTTTAATGTCTCCCCTTTTCAGCTCACCGCCATAATTTTTACGCGCAAACTTAAGAATGCTACGCTCCAATATAACTTCACTAAGACCTTGATAGCCTTCAAACTTTTTACTAACAACAAACATTGCCCATATAAGAAGGTAAGGCGCATTTATTTTATCCATCTTAGAGGCAAGATATTCCTCAAGCTGGTCTAGTGTTTTAATGCCACTGGGGGGCTCTTCGCCGCAAAGCTTAGCTGTTCCCCGCAGAGCGTACTTAATTACGTTTGACTCAAACCCCGCGCCATAAAAGTCAACAACACCTTTCAACCCCTCAACAATAACTCTTAAGAAGGCCCTAGGGTCCTGCTGCTCGCGGGACGCCCTTCCAACCAACTTAAACAGTAAGTTTTTAAGCATAGGCATCATCCTCGAAGGTTAAAGGTAACTAGGCGTTTAGAAACAAATAAAGTTCTTTTTATACTTGTGGTTATTTATAGGTAAAACTTTCAGCTTTCTATTGTTTTAGCTAGCTTCGAAATTTCTAGGAGCATGTCTCGGGAGATTCTACTGGTTAATTCAAGTATTTTCTTTATGCGGTCGTCTTTTAGTTTATAGAACGATCTTTGCCCTTCTCTCCTATATTCGAGGATTCCGGAGCTTACTAGGGTTTGAAGATGCTGAGATATTGTGGACTGTGACTTTCCGATGAACGGTATTATCTCGCACTGACATTTCTCTCCCTCTTCGACGAGCTTTAATATTCTCAGTCTCGTCTCGTCCGCTAGAGCTTTCAGAAGCTCGACGTTCTTCTTCATTAGAAGTTCTTCTTTCTCCAAAATTCCCCCCGACCAGAGTTCGCTCGTTTTTTCTAATTTATGTTTTAAGAATCGGAATATATTAATATTTACATGATTTCCAAGTTAAACGGCGCCGTTTTAGTTCTTCAGGGAGAGTGCTGCCTTGAAGGTTGTGATCGTTGTTCTCGATCCTCCCAGCTCGGACAGAGCGAGGAAGATAATGGGGCTACTAGAGGAGTTAGCTGGGCTCGGAACTGAAGTTTCAGTCTATTTTTTGGGGGACGGTGTCTATTGGGGTATAAAGGGATGCCTCGACAGGTTTGCCAACTCTAGAGCTGAATTTTTCGTAGAAGAAGGCGATCTTGAGGCGAGAGGTATTCAGAGGGAGATTCTTTCGGAGAGAGTTAACATTGTCTCAGAGATAGTTGAAAGGCTTGTTTATGAAATTATGGAAAGGGCGGAGAGAGTCATAAGTGTTTAAGGAGGATTTATGTTTGAGGAAAACGTTGACGATAATTCTGTATCGCGGGCCTTATGCGTCCCAAAGGGTTGATGTGGGGTTGGCTATCGCAGAGAAGGCACTTGAGAGGGGATACGGTGTCAACATTTTCCTCTACATGGACGCTGTGCATGCCCCTAAAAAGGGGCAGATGCCAAGGTATTTTCCTAACGTAGGTGAGAAGCTTCGTGCCTTAGCAGAGAAGGGTGCGAGAATTAGGGCGTGCTCTCGATGCGCGGCCGCCAGAGGGTATGTAGAGGAAGACGCTAAGGATGGCGTTTACCCGACAAGCCAATATGTTGATGGAGTGGCTATAGTTAATCTGCGTGAGTTGGGGGACTGGATTAAGTTAAGCGATAAGGTGATAGTGATCTAGGTGGTGATTGGGTTCAAGAGTGTAGTGCTGGTCATTACGAAGCCGCCTTACGGCTTGGAGGATTGCTTCAGCGGACTCTACGTAGCGGTTGCATGCCTTAACAGTAATCTGAAGTGTAGCGTGATTTTCCTGGGTGATGGAGTTTACGCGGCTCTCGCTCATCAGAATACTGAGAAACTCTCTGTGCCGAGCGTCGAAGACGTCATCTACGCTTTGCTCCCCGAGGCGAAGCTTTACGTTCACAGGAATTCTCTGCTTGAAAGAGGAATACCCGAATCAAAAGTAGTGAAGGGTATAGAGTTAATTAATGACGCAAAGACAGCGGAACTACTATTAAGTGAGGGGGAGTGTATAATAACATTTTAGTTTTAGGCCCTTAAAAGTTATTTAGGGAAGTGAAGGGTTGAAGGCGGACACAAATGGCTCCCCGCTAACGGAAACATGAATATGGCGTAGCTGAGTTTTTGAGTGTGTAATTCAATTTCCGTTAGTTATTTTTTGGTCTGCGACTTCATTGTTGAAGAAGTCATTAATTTGAATATAACGATAAATTTAAAAGGAAAAACTCTTTAATTCACTCTTAGAGTTTTATTGCTGTTTATCGTTAAAAGGGTGAACTTCGTGTCGAAAGTCAAAGTTGATATTTTCATCCCTATCGGTGCTTGTGCATGCCAGTTCGCCGGCTTCATGGACAAAGTGTTTAACGTGCTCGTGAAGTATCGTGACAAAGTGGAATTTGAGATTAAGTCGTCACTCTCAGATGAAGCTAAAAACTACAAGATCGGCAGTAAAGGCGTTGTCCTGAACGGCGTAGAAGTTTTTACGGAGCATTTTAAGCCAGATAAGCTTGAGAAAGCCATAGAACAAGCAATTAAGAAGATTGAAGAAGGAAAAGTGGAAACTTAGTTTTCTTCGCTTATTTTTTAATCGATTTTTGCTTTTCAATTCTTTTCTGTTCTTCTCTTATTTTGAACTCAACTAGCTTAGCGTATTCTTCAGCGTTCATTAGGTTAGCAGTGTCCGCTTCGAAGTTTCTTGGCTCGACCTTCAGCAACCACCCCTCACCGTAAGGATTCTGGTTTAAGAGCTCAGGTTCGTCTTTGATTCTAGAATTCACCTCAACGACGCGGCCGCTTATTGGGGAATAGATTCCCATGACGGCTTTAACCGATTCGAGTTCTCCTATCTCTTCAGCGGTGTTAATCTCGCATCCTTCTTCTGGCAGGTTTACGTATAGGATGTCGCCCAGCAACAGCTGGAAATAGTCCGTTATCCCAATAACTGCTGGTGACGCTTCTCTCACCCAGGTATCATGCTGAGAATAGAGAAGCCCTCTAGGGATTTTTATGATGAATTTACCGGAGGCAACCTCTATAGCGTCAATCATCATGTAACCTCCAGGCGTTAAATGTTAAACTTCATTGCTGTTTGCTTCGTCATTTCTCCTATTATTCTGTCTACTTCTTCCGCTATTTTTTCAGCTACTTTTCTGGCGAGTTTTTCACTTTCCTCGTCAAGTTTTCTCCTGGAGTTAGACTTAAGACCGTATGCTCTCATTACGTCCGAGACTCTTATCACTGCCGCTACATTTCCACCATTCATTTTGATGACTTTCTCGGCGCATCCCTTATCGCACCCATCAACTATTATCGTAGGTTGCTTTCTGACGAAGGCACGCTCATCCTCCTTACCTGAAATGTAGAGGGGCAAACATATGACCATCGTCTGGGTTGGTTTAAGCTCCTCCATCACGATTCGCGTAGCCACGCGCGTGACGGTGCCCTCAGAAATTTCTTCGCCACCACAAGCCACTATGCCGATCATGGGAATCAGCATCAGCTACACCCCTTCGGAGTTTAATATCCTGTCGACCTCGCCGCTAACCTTCTCAGCTATTACCTCAGCCAGCTTTCTCCCCTTTTCATCGAGCTCTATCACAGACGACCTGTCAGGCTTCAAGTTCCTATATTCCCGGAGAAGTTTCGTGACCTCAAACACTACAGCAGGCTTGCCACCGGCGCTCTCCACGGCGAAGCTGGCACACTTTGAGGGGCAACCATTAATCACGATGCAAGCGTTATCTCTAACCAGCCGTCTAGCACCAACATCGTCGACTATCAGCTTTGGGAGACATACCGTTAATGTTACATCCGGTCTGAGTTCCTCGATGACCCTGTACGCCGCCTCGCGCGCTATACTCCCGTAAGTCTTCCCTACACCACTACAAGGAAGAACCACCACTTTTTTATCCATAGGCAGCTTCCTCCTTAATTATCCTTTTTAACTCCTCTTTCTCCGGAACAACTCCGACAGTTTTCACCTTTCCATTCACCACAACCACCGGAGTCAGCATTATTCTTCTCTTCCTCGCCTCCTCAACGTATGGGGCCAGCCACTCATCTATTCCCTTAAAGTCGCGCCTTTCGAAAAGCTCGTCCAGCTCGCCAGTATTAACACCTAAACTTTCGAGGAAGATATGTGAGTCCATTATGCGCCCGTACTTTTCAGACTCATCAGAGCCGGCAAAAACGTGCGTTATCTCCATGTCTAATCCTTCTTCATTTTTTATTTCCCTAAGCATCTTGAGGATCCTACGACACCTTATGCATGGAGGATTTGGACCAATTATAACTATATGCATAAGTTTTTCACCACACTTAAAGTTAAAGCTCAATACTGAACACGTCTGCTTCCTCGAGGGACATAAAGGATTATCGCTATAAAAAAATATCGTTTAACGTCAATATATTAGACTTCACATCACAGCAGAAACATGAAAAGTAAAGAGATAGCGTAGTGCTCCTTTTATGTGAAGACGCATAAAGCACGAGAAATGACGACATTAGTGTAATAGTGACTTTGTACCAAACGCAACGCTCTCATAAAGCGAGAATTGTACAAAAATGAAGAGGCACAGTAAAGGTCAGGTGAAGCGAAGGTCGTAAGAAGAGTAATAGTAGAACCTGGAGAAGGCTGAAAAGTTTAGAGGTCAACAAGAGATTATTCTTAGAACGCCAGCAGGACAGTTAGAGGAGCAACGATAGTACGCCCATTAAAAAAGTATGGGGGATTACTATGAGGAAGCAAGAAAAGCAGAATGGAATGCCTAGAAAGTTTTTATGATATGAACGAAGCTCATAGAAGCCTTAAGTTCAGGAAGAACTTGACGGATATACGATTATTAACATCGTAGAGTTACCAAGGAGGGGTGAGGCTGGCTAACAGTCCTAGCATTTTGCTCAAGGACTACCCTAAGCAATGGAGGCATTTATGGATAATGGTGGAGAAGAGAGAAGACACTCTTTATTCCAGCAATCAATTGCATAATTTCAGTAGCCGCGCTTGACAGAAAACTCATTATCGCGACTCGAGACAAACAATTTTACATTCTTGAGAAGGGTCTAACCCTGAACTAGAAGTATCCGAAAAACGGCAAAGTATTAACTCATAGCATGATGTGCCGCTGTCATTAGGTTTCGGTTGGTTCCGCCATCAACGTTAGCATGTATCTGCTTTTCTAATTATCGACATAAAGCAATGTTTTTAAGTCGACAAATCTACTTTAGCTTGACGGTCGCCAAACACGAAAGCTAAAGAGGAGAGAATTTATTATGTCAAATAAAAATACGGGCGGCAAAGGGTCATTTATCAATTTGCTGATCCCTCCAAGAGTGAGGGAAGTCAAGATAACAGAAGTTCTTCCCTGCCTCGCCGCCGAAGACAGGATACGAGTCGTGGGCAACACGGGTGAGAAACTAAGCGACCTCTTGCCAGTCATATACCTCTATCTTCCCCAAGCAACGTATAGCAGGGAGTCGGACTCCGTGAGCTTTATGTTCGAAGAGCACCTCATCACTGTTTTTGGTGAGGGAAAAATAACAGCCACAAACCTGAAGGATAAGGATGAAGCTATACGCACTTTAAACTATGTTAAAGATCTGCTGAACAGGGCAGCGATCTACGTGAACCGGCATGGAGTACCATCCCTCGAACTCATGAGTAGCAAGCCCAAAGTCAACCCAATCGAAATCAACAAATCCTTACCAAAAAAGGACTGCGGAGAGTGTGGCGTATCTACATGCTATGGCTTCGCTGTAAAGCTCGCGCTCGGAGAATGCAAGCCAAGCATGTGCCCCTATCTCGACGCAAACAGCCAAAAAGAGCTACAAAAGAAAATACATTTCATTCAAATATAAACTATCAGTCCTCCAAGCATCATGAAAACTTCTTCCTAAAACGAAAACAACGTAACCTTCTTCTTTTTCTCTTTTCATTTAAAGCATCGCCTTCCATGTTCAGTAGACAAACTTATTAAGTTTTGATAGAGAAAGTTGAAGATTGTTTTCTCTTCATCAAGAATAAGAGGGTGAAGCTAGCGGAGGATTTGGTTTGATCCTTATGGTGGCGTTAAAAGTGTTAGAGGGAGGGTTTTAGATGCCTGAGAGGAGTAGAGATTGGGAGAGGCAAGCGGATAGAGACCTGAGTGTCGCTGAAGAACTGTTAAGGATGGGGTTTCTTGAGTGGGCTTGCTTTGTAGCTCAGCAAGCTTCGGAAAAGCTGTAAAGGCGGTTTTTCAGAAGTTGAACGCCACCGCTTGGGGCCGCTCCGTTTATGAGCTACTCGCAATACTAGCAAAAAAGTTTGATGTGGATGAAGAGATCTTGGATTGCGCCAAAGTGCTGGACAAATATTATATCCCGGCGAGGTATCCTAATAGTTTTGAGAGGAGAAGCCCATATGAGTACTTCACCAAGAGAGAGGCGGAAAACGCCATCATTTGTTGCAGAAGAATCATCGAATTCTGTAAAAGTATTCTGGCTAGACCAGGACCGCTTAATTGAAAGCATCAGGAAAATAGCGGTAAAAGTGGGGATAGAAAACGAAAACGTGGTAAAGATAATACTTTTCGGCTCTCTAGCGGAGAGAAGAGCGGCTCCGGGAAGCGACGCCGACATACTAGTAGTCCTCGAAAAAGACGACAAAAAATTCGTGGATAGGATAGAAGAGTGGACTAAAAAGTTCAAAGTAGGCTTCCCCATAGAAGTCTTTCCCTATACGTTAAGGGAACTAGAAGCTTCAATAGCTAAAGAAGCCATGAATCGGGGAATTATATTATACAAAAAGAGCGAAGCTTGAGAGGAGCTCCGTGAAAACTAACCTAACCATCCGGGTTCTGGGTTAAGTAGGAATACATAGTGAATTGTTACTTTCGTTCCTACTTAACCCTTCCCTCTCGATTAACTCATTGAGGGCTCTTTGAGTGAACCCTTCTCCCCGCATCTGAAGGTTCAAAACAGCTACAACGTCTCTATCCATTATCAGACCGCATTCTTCGCACTTCGTTATTCTGCCCCCATAGGAAGCCATGCTTCCTGAGCAGAGGGGGCAGGTTTTAGATGAGTTGGCTGGATTGACGTATTTTACTGGTAAGTCATTCCATTTCAGCTTGTATTCCAACATGAATTGAAATATCCCTTGCATTCCACTTTGATAGCTTTCGGTTCATTTTCTTTGAGCCGTTAAGGATTCGCCTCTTTATACCTTTCAGGTTTTCAAGTATTGCTCCGCAGCTCTTCTCCTTGAGCTCCCTCGCAATCTGCGTGGTTAGCTTGTGCATGAAGTCCTTGGCTCTATTCCTCTCACGCCTTGAATATTTCTTTAGCAACCTCTTGGATGTTTCTGGCTTAAGCTTTGATAACCTCTGTATTCTCCTCCGCTTGTCCTCATAGACTCTGTGAATGTGGTAGAGCTTCTTCAGGTCGTAGCATCTAATTTTGCTATCAATTATGGCTGTTATGTTTGTTAGGTTTACGTCAAATGAAGCCCATTTATCCGCTTTAGGCTCAACATTCTTCTTAACCGTTATTATTATAAGCTCCCTCTCAGTTAGAATCAGCCCTCCAATCCTATCGAAATCTTCGTGAATCCAAGGATACTTTGTTAAATCGACCTCAAGATAACGTTTGCTCGGCTCCATGCTTATCCTCAGTATGCCGTCTCTGAAGCTGAAGAGCGTAT
>JAHLWW010000030.1 GCA_019057715.1 Candidatus Jordarchaeum sp. JNZ_1113 | reverse complement strand
GAGAATTGAGAATAGTCGGTTGTTGAATTCCTTATACTAGTTTGGGAACGTTGTTTGGTAACTTACAATGGAAAATTGGAATATCGGGGGTTATGAGTGGTCTTAATTTAGCCTATTTGAGGCTAGGCGAAAAATTTATAAACCCTTTCTGTTAAAAGTTTTAGTAGATTACTAAATGTAATATAGTTCAAGTAAATTTCGCTGGCTCTCATACTTCACCGCTAAGGAGGTGAGAGTATGGGGCTGGCTTGGCTGATGGGCGTGCCATGGATATAGCGCCATGGCCGTAACCCAACCCCAAAACATTTCTTGTTCATGATTTTTGGAGGTGACTCTTATGAGTGAAGGTGAAGTTTTGCGTGTTGCTGAGGCTAAGCCTCAGGATGCTGGAAGAGGCATAGCTAGGATAGACCCGCTAGTTGCTGAAAGAATGGGAATATCGACGGGTGACGCCATAGAAATAGTGGGCAAGAAGAGCACTGTTGTTCTTTCATGGCCAGGATACCCTGAAGATAGGGGTAAGGGGATCATAAGGATTGACGGTGCGACGCGCCGTAACGCAGGCGTTGGCATAGACGACAAGGTCGTCATCAAGAAGACAGAAGTTAAAAAAGCTACCAGCATAACTTTCGCTCCAACGGAGCCGTTGCGCATCAGTGGAGGCGAGTCATACCTAAGAGATCTTCTAATGGGGAGACCTGTCTCGATAGGTGACGTTATAGAGCTCCCCGTCTTGGGGAGGAAGCTCGCGCTTATGGTTGTTGATCACAAGCCTAAGGCTAAAGCAGTCCTCATGGATTACGAAACGGAGGTTGTCGTCAGCGATAAGCCTGCAGAGGAAGTTATGAAGAAGCGTGTACCTAAGGTCTCGTACGAGGACATAGGTGGATTGAGTGAAGAGATAAAGAAGATCAGGGAAATGGTGGAGCTACCATTGAGGTTTCCGGAGATATTCCAGAGGCTCGGCATTGAGCCGCCTAAAGGCGTCCTGCTATATGGTCCCCCAGGAACGGGTAAGACGCTCTTGGCTAAGGCGGTGGCTAACGAGACAGATGCGCACTTCATATCGATAAGTGGCCCAGAGATAATGAGTAAGTTCTATGGGGAGAGTGAGGAGCGCCTAAGGGAGATCTTTGAGGAGGCTAAGAAAAACGCTCCTAGCATAATATTCATAGATGAAATAGATAGCATAGCTCCCAAAAGGGAGGAAGTGACCGGAGAAGTAGAGAGGCGCGTTGTGGCGCAGCTTCTCGCTCTGATGGACGGGCTGGAATCCAGAGGTCAGGTTGTGGTTATAGGCGCGACTAACAGGCCAAACGCAATAGACCCGGCTCTCAGGAGGCCTGGGCGCTTTGACAGGGAGATCGAGATAAAGATCCCCAATAAGGATGGACGCTTGGAGATACTTCAGATTCACACTAGAGGTATGCCTTTGGCTGACGACGTCGACTTGAAGTATCTCGCAGAGATCACGCACGGCTACACGGGTGCCGACTTGGCGGCGCTGTGCAAGGAGGCAGCGATGTCAGCGGTCAGGCGGATAATCCCTGAGATAAACTTCGAACAGGAAACTATACCTGCGGAGCTCCTCAACAAGCTGATCGTCACGCAGGATGACTTCATGAACGCATTCAGGAGCATTGAGCCATCAGCGATGAGGGAAGTGGCGGTCGAGGTTCCCAACGTTAAGTGGGACGACATAGGAGGACTTGACGACGTTAAACAGGAACTAATAGAGACAGTAGAGTGGCCACTCAAGTACGGCAGGTTCTATGGATACATGGGTGCGAGGCCACCTAAGGGAATTCTGCTCTACGGCCCACCTGGAACTGGCAAGACCCTTCTAGCTAAGGCTGTGGCGTCTCAGAGCCAGGCGAACTTCATCCATGTTAAAGGTCCGGAGTTTCTGAGCAAGTGGGTTGGTGAGAGCGAGAAGGCTGTCAGGGAGACCTTCAGAAGAGCTAGGCAGGCTGCGCCGTGTATAGTATTCATGGACGAGATCGACTCTATAGCGCCAACCAGGGGTTCAGGAGTTGGAGACTCGCATGTGACTGAGAGAGTTATAAGCCAGTTGCTGACGGAGCTCGACGGATTGGAGGAGCTCAGAGGCGTCGTCGTTATTGCCGCCACGAATAGGCCCGACATAGTAGACCCTGCTCTCTTAAGGCCGGGGCGTTTCGACAGGCTTATCTACATTCCACCACCAGACTTAAGGGCTAGAAGGCAGATCTTTGAAATACACACTAGAGGGAAACCATTGGACAGTGATGTTAACTTAGACGAGCTGGCAACGTTGACTGAAGGGTACACGGGCGCTGACATAGCTGCAGTCTGTAACGAGGCGGTGATGCTGGCGATAAGAGAGTACATTAATGAAGGTAAAGTTGACGAGAAAACAGAGGATTTCTCCAAGTGTAAGATAAGAAAAGCGCACTTCGAAAAGGCTCTTGAAAAGATTAGGCCTATACCTAAGAAGCAGCTGGAGTGGTACACGAAGATAGCCGAGGAGTTCGCTATGGCAGCTCACTAATCTTTTTTATCACAAGTTGGAGGGAGCTCCCTTTGCGTAAACCCATAGAAGTTGAAGACCTTTTTTACATTCTTGGAAACCCAACAAGAAGGCTTCTCCTGAAGTTTTTATCCATGGGCCCCCATTACCCGTTCCAGTTGGCACGCCTACTGAACATCAGCCAGAAAGCGGTAATGGATCATTTGAAGGTGTTGGAGGAAAGGGGGCTCGTCGTTAAGCTTGGATGCGAAAAGTCCAGTGCAGGTCCAGAGAGAACGTATTATGGGCTTAACAGCTTTCTGATTGTTGATTTTTCTGTTGCTCCCTCCCTCTACGAGCTAAAGATTGTTGAGGCCAAGAGAGAAGAAAGAAAAAGTGAAGCTACTTCCAGCGTCCTCGAGGAGCTCACATCCAAGCTGAGAAGTCTCGTCAAGGAACTTGGAGATGTAGAGAAAGAGCTGAAAGAGCTGGAGAGACGAAGAGTAGAAGCTCTCGATGCTAAGCAGAGGATCAGCGTCAGGATAAGCGAGCTGATCAACCTTCTAGACTTAGACTACATTGAAAAGCTGATTCTAAGTTTACTCGTCATAAAGGGCGGGGCAAGATTAGAGGAGATCTCCGAAGAACTAGACTTGAGGGAGAAGCATGTTGAAAAATGTCTTGAGCGGCTGAAGGAGCGAGGCTTGATTGAAGAGCAAAACGGTTTTTATAGTGTTGTGAGCTAGCCGGGTAGCTTAAGGGGTATGCTCACTTTTGCCCTCAGTCTTAACTGCCTTTTGAGTGCCCCAATATCCTTTGAAAGCCCAAAGTACTCTGAAAAGTAGTCTGTTGTCCGGAGAACTCTTGTCGCCCCCTCGGGTTCAGACCTCACAAAGCCCTTTATCTCCAGCTCTCTAATGTGGCTGTAGGCTGCCTTACCAACGGCTTTAGCTATGACCGACTGCTTAACAGGCTGGAGGTAAGCGATAAGAGATAGAGTCTTCATGACCTCCTCAGATAAGACCGCATCGGGAGCCACTCTTTCCGCTATTGGGGCGAGCTCCTCCCTGAGCTCCATAACGTATCTTTCACCTGGAAGCTGCCTTATAGTAAATGCAGTTCCCTTTTCGTCGTATTCATGCTCGAGTAGCTCTAAGACCTTTTTGACTGCGCTCCTTGTTGCGCCAGTGCTCTCTGATATCTCATCCAAGGTCAGAGGTCTTCCTGCAATGTAAAGAACGGCTTCAACTTTCCGTCTAAGGTCAAGTTTCTTCTCTCCCGCCTCAACCTCCTCCAACTAGTACCACCTCTATGTTTCCTCCCTCATCTTGTAGAATGTTTATCCTTCTGTGTGAGACAAGATGAAGGAGGCATAATAGTATGCGGGTTAGCTTGAGCCTAGCGGCCTCTAAAGTCATGCTTTTCCAGTTGTAGCTAAGAATCAGCCTCTTAAAACTCACAGCTCCTCCACCGTTAGAGAGCCTCCTGATGCGCGCATATACCTCCTCCATTAATTCTTCAATTCTAACCTCCTCGCTATCAATTATTACATCGATCTCCCCCTGCGTCTCCCCCCTCTTTCTCCTCGAGCTCCTAAACGTTATACGCGACACCGCCTCATGAAAGGCTCTAACGAGCTCCTCTAAAGTTACAGGTCTCATGCCCCTTCTCAGAGCCGGCTCGATTTGGGGCGCCTCCTCCTCTTTCACCTCCTCCTTCTTGGGTTTTTTGGAGTTGAGGAAGGCCTCCACTCTCCTGCGGTGCAAGTATGACCCATTATAAACTATTATACCGCACATTCCAAGGTCAAGGAAGTCCCCATCCCTCACCCTCTCGGCAAACTGCTCTATGATGGGAACCAAATTTACCGATAAGGGGCTTCTAATCCATCTCTCTGGTGGGTCGAGCAGTAAGAGAAACGAGTCTTTAGCTTCCTGATGCTTCTTCATTACCTAACCCCCTCTTTCTTTCTCCTCCGTGTAGGGTAATACCTCCTGAAGGTTAACCCCCACTATGCTCGACACTCCGTCGACACTGGTTACCCCATAAACCATGTCCGCCTCGCTGACCATGATGTCCTTCAGCGTGATCACTATGAACTGTGATTCCTTGGAAAGCTTCTTTATCAGTTTAGCCACCCTTTTCACGTTCTCCTTGTCTAAGAAAGCATCTATTTCGTCTAGAAGGTAGAACGGGGCAGGCTTATACCTGTAAAAGGCGAAGATGAACGCTATGGTGGTCAGCGACTTCTCTCCCCCAGACATCGCTTCTATGCTTTTTATCTCCTTCCCAGCGGGTTTGGCCTTTATAACGACTCCCCCCTCAAAGGGATCCTCCTCGTTCTCCAAGACGAGCTTAGCCCACCCTCCAGGAGAGAGCTCCGAAAAGAATTCCCCAAAATACCTATTAATACTGTTGAACGCCTCCATGAACGCCTCTCTTTTCCGCCTACTTATCTCCTCTATAACCTCCTCTATCTTTCTTCTCTCCTCAATTAATTCCCGTATTTTTTCTTCGAAGCCCGAAATTTCTTCCAATGCCTTCTCGAACTGTTCCGGCGCCTTAAGATTAACAGGTTCAAGTTTCTTCCTTTCCTCAAAAAGGCGAGTCATCTCCTTCTCAAGCTCCGCCGCGTCTACGTTCGGCAGAGGAACCTTGCCAATATCTAATTGAAGCTCCTCTATCTCCTTTTCGATCCCCCTTCTCTCTGCCTCCATCCTGCTTAACTCGCTTGCTACCTCTCCTTGCGCCGACAAAACCTCCTCAAAAACTTTAGTTAATGACCTAACTTTCTCGTCTATGCCCTTAAGCCTCACCCCTTCCGCATCAATCTCCCTCTGAAGCTCTCTCATTTCCTCCTCAAGCTCTTCTTTCGCCCTCCTCCTGTCCGCCAATAGTTTTTCAGCATCAGATAATGATGCCTTAATGCTCCCCTGTCTCCTCAAAGCTTCTTCTATTTCTTTCTCGACATCGCTTAGCTCACTAACTATTCTTTCTTTCCCCAGCTTCTCTCTCCCCCCTTGAAGCCGCGCTAGGGCAACTTCAACCTTTCTGAGCTCCTCTCGAAGACCTGCAATCCTTTTCTCCTTTTCCATTAGCTTTTTCTCGAGCTCTGCGGCCTGAAGCAGAACATCCTCCTTCTCCACCTCCCTTCTAGCCGTAGTGATCCTTCTCGCCTCTTCCTCTACCTCCTTCAATTCAACGCTTAGCCTTTCCACTTCTTTTCTCTGCAGATCTCTCTTTACTTGAAAGTCATCAATAACACGCCTTACTTCATCAATGCCTCGCTTCAACTCCTCAAGCTCCTCTTTTAAAGAAGCAAACTTAGAGATTCCCTTCTCTCTTCTTCTTATGAGGGATTCCCTCTCCCTTTCAAGAACAGCTATCGCAGCGGCAGTTCTCTCAACGAGCCGCCTAAACCTCATAGTCCTCCTCTGCACTTTTTGCGCCTCACTACTTAAAGCAGAGAGGTCTGTGTCCTCTCTCAATTCTAACCCCTCGTAAACCACCAGCCCCCTCCTAGAGTACAATGTTCCATATTCAGTTATCACGTCAACCCCTTTTTCAAACCCCTCCCCCAATATAATGTCCCCTAGAAGGTAATCAAAAACATCCTTGAATTCGTCGCTCTTGATCATCCTCGCAAAAGACCTATCCTCCACAACGCAAGCTTTAACGGCTTCCCTTGGAAAAACCGTCGCCCTCACAAGCCCCATCTCTCGTATACAGTTTAAGGCTGCCTGAACATCACTCACTTTTTCAACTAAGATCGCCATGAAGATGCTTCTCAAGGGACCTGGAACATCGACGCTTTCACATAAATCCACTAGGAAGCCGTAAACATTCACACCTCTACTCCTCAGACAATCAACTATCTCTCTTCTCCTCTCAGGTGGAATAACCTGCTCCGCCTCTATCATCGCTTTTGCCTTAGCCTCCTCATTCCTTAGGCGTTCCATCATATCCCTTAATTCGTCAACTTTAAACTCCAATTTTTGCCTCTCTTGCAGTAAAATCGGGAGAATAAGAGAAACCCTGCCAAACATCTCCTCATATAACTTAATCTCGTTCTCGATTCTCAAAGCCTCACTCTCAACCCTCCCCTTTTCTTCCTCTAATAACGCCAGCTCCCGCCTCTTACCGTTCAGCCCAGCTTCTATGAGCGCTAGGGTGCTAAGCGCCTCGTTAAGCTTCTCTCTAGCATAACTTATCCTCCTTTCCGCCTCCCTTTCCGCCTCCCTCAGCTCATTTATTCTCCTCCTGACTCTCTCACTCTTCTCCTCAACCATCTCTTTGTTATCTGTAATCGCTCTAAGAGCTTCCTCCTCCCTAGCTAACTCCTCCAAAAGCCTTTTCCTCTCAGCTTCGATCCTCATTACCTCTTCCTCTCTCATGTGTTCCTCTTTTTCAATAGATTCAAGAAGAGCGTTCAGCCTCTCTTTCCTCATTCGTGCCTCCTTCAGCCTTTCCTCCCAATACTTTACCTCAGCTCTGAGCTCCGCTATCCGAGCACTAACCTCCTGCTCCTCCGAAGCAAGCTTCTTCACATCCTCGGCCACTCTCCTTTTATCCTCTTCGAGGCCGGCTATCTTTGCTTCCACAGAATGCTTCGCATTAATCACTTCCTCTCTTTCCCTTGATATCTTCGCCCTCCTCTCCTCAATCATTATAAGCCTATCTCTAACTTCCTTAACTTTCTCATCGATTTTAGTGACCTTTACTTTTAGAAGCGCCGCCTTCAAATCCTTTATTCTTTGAGAAAGCTCAATCCACTTTTCTGCTTCCTCCTTCTCACGCCTCAGCCTCTCAATGCGCTTCTGCGCCTCAGAGTATAACAATTCCAGCTGGGAAAACTTCCTTTTAGCCTCCTCAAGCTCTTTTTGAGCTTTCTCCCTTTTTTCCTCGAACTGGGATATCCCCGCTATGTCCTCTATCAGCTTCCTCCTCTCCAGGGGGGACATTAGAACGATGCGGGCAACCTCACCCTGCATTATTATGTTGAGACCACCCGGACTCGCGTTAACCAATGAAAGCACATCGACTATCTCCGTTCTAGTGGCTAACTTCCCGTTAAGGCGATACTCGCTTCTCCCATCCTTGTTTATCCGCCTTGAAATTTGAACTTCGTTACTATCAACAGGGATCAACTTGTCACTGTTGTCAAGCCATAAAGTAACCTTAGCATAGCTGGGCTGCTTTCCCTGCTCGCCTCCAGCAAAGATCAAGTCAGTCAGTATTGATGCTCTTAGGTTCTTGGAACTTAGATTTCCCAGCACAAACAATACTGCATCAATTATGTTGCTCTTACCGCTACCATTTGGGCCAAAAATAGCTGTGAATCCCCTTGGGAACGTTAAGGTAACTTTCTTGTCGCCGTAACTTTTAAAGTTCGTCATTTCAAGCTTCTTCAAGAAGACCAAACCTTAAGCCCCCGGCAACGAGACAAAACACGGTATATTCCAAGGAAATCCCTAAGCCTCCCAGTTATATGGATTCTAGAAAAATGAACCTTAATCACCGTAGGAACTCAATGTTTTTAAAAATTATCGTTAAAGGTAAGCGGGTTATGTAGCTTTAAGCTTTACTACTCTCGCCTTTCGTGGATCCACTCCGCGCCATATTGTTTTGAAGCCCAAGAAATCTAGGACAGAATCAATGTCTCTTATGCCATACTTTCTGAGCGCATCCTCCACGTCACTCCTCACTCCTCCCTCAAAACGCTCCAGCTCCGCTTCAACCTCCTTGAGAAGGGTTTCGCTTATCAGCATGTCCCCCAAAATTCGGTATCCCTCAAATTCAATGTTCTTCCTCACCACGTCCACGCTTAGCCCGTACTCAGCCGCCACTTCACTCAAGTAAACAACTTTTTCCTTCGGTTTATACTTCTTAAGTTCTGAGATTCCAAGAGCTTTCGTGCCCGCCTCAGCTTCCCTCCTGCCAAGCACTTCTAAGAGGCTTTTCAAGGGAATCCTTCTCTTGTAGTATATCACATCCGGATGCCTTTGAAACGCTGAACAAGCCAGTTCCTCGTTTACAAGCAAAACAACTTTCTCCTGAAGTCTTCCAAGCTTCTCGAGCTTCTTCTTAACATAGTTTTCAGTCCAGAATCCCACTATCTCCACATAGACCTTTACGTTCCCCTTCTCCAATACGAAATCCGGCACAAAAACTGAGGACCCCGCGACGAGAGTATCCGGTTCTCTCCGTATTTTCCAACCCGTACCAAGTGACTGAAATGTAGTGTAGAATTCCTCCTCAATACTGCTATCAAATTCCTCCCTCTTCTCCTTAACGTTCTCCTTAGCGCTAAGAAGATACTTGTCCCTGTAGGTCAGTAGAAACTCGTAAACTCTAGGCCTACCATCCATGTCCCTTCTCACAACATTCGCCCTCAAAGTCCACCTGTCCAAAGAGACGATCGACGGCAGAATCTTGGCCATAGAAGTACCGTACTTCTCAGTTAACTTAAGGAGAGAGGCCGGTCCATCGATGGTCAAAGAAACTCCTCCATCAGTCTTCTCAGCGAAATACATTAAGCCCCTGTATTTGATCTCTCTAAGCACGCCTCTAAACAAGCCTTCAACGTAAAGGTTCATGCTTGTGGCGTTGAAAAGTAGCGTCTGAGCCAGAGACAAGTTATACATTTTAAGGAGCTCGATGGGCTCAACCTCGCTGAAAGCTGACAGAACTTGTTCTCCCTCTTGATCCGCCCATAATGCCTCTTCAACTTCCTCCACGCTGGCGGAAAACTTCGAAGCAACTCTTTCAAGAAGATTCCTCCTCGCATCCCTGTCTGCCACAACCCCCCCAACCCTGCTCGCCTCCTCGAAAACTAGCTTTCTAACCTCAGCAGGGTTAAGCCTGCTTTTCACCTCGAACATACTCCTCCTCTCAAGTAAAATACGTAGCCCTCTGATGAAACGGTAATTGACACCCTGCTCAAACTCACTTAGAATCTCGAGGATCTCGTCTCTCTTCCTCCCAATACTGCTCCTGAAAACCTCTATTACCTCTGATGCCAACTCAATGTTATCTCTACTAAGCCTAGCGAAGCGAGGAAAAATCTTATTCCCATAAACTTTAACAACCAGTAGCTCGCTAGGAAGCATACAGTTTCACCCGAAGCCTGCAAGCCTCACTATAACTATAAATGACACAAAGTAAGCGTAAAGGCTTTCTTGGGAACCGTGGAGAACGCGCCCTCCGCTCCCAGCTTCAACAAGAACTAAGTGCAGTTAACACGCTTAAATACTCTTTTCACGTTTTCAAGTAGCGCTTCCTCCACTCTACTAATCTCAAGCCCTTTCACATCCGCTATGTTTTTGATAACCATCCTGCAGTTGGCAGGCTCACCAATCACCCCCCTATACTCCACGGGTCCGTCCGACTCACAGAACAAAAGCTCCAAGGGCACACGTCGAGCCACTCTTCTGACCTTGGCTGAGTAAGTTATCGCCGGAGTCACCGAGAAATAATAACCTTTCTTTATGCCCTCCTCCAGAAGCTCTGAAGGCCCAGTAAACCAGTGAATGATGGCAGTCAAGTCCCCGTATTCCCCAAGAATACTGAATGTTTTCCTCTCAGCCCTGAAAGAGTGAACGATCACGGGTAACTGTTTTTCAACAGCAAAATCCAGCATAGCCCTAAAAACCTCTTCCTGCTTTAACTGTAATTCTCCTACTTTCGACTGGTAACTGTCCAGTCCCACCTCCCCCACCGCGACAACCTTATCACTCTTCCTTCTCATCAAAGATAGTGCTTCCTCCAAATCTCTCTCCACGCTAAAGTTCAGCTGTACAGCGAGCGGATGCACGCCGAGTGCAGGTTTAACTACAGATTCAAAGCCCTCAGCAATGCTAAGCGTTCTCCACATGGAATTCGTATCCATGGAAACTGCGATAATCCTCCATACTCCCGCTTTCTTCGCTCGCTCTACAATCTCCTCAGGTTTTTCGTAAAGGTCAACGTGACAATGAACATCAATGATCATCTAGTTTCACCCTCCCCAAACAATGGACATCTCTCTTTCCTTTAAATTCTGCCGCAAAGGTCATTCTCAGTTGCATGTTCCTATATTTATAGCAAGTTTTTGGTGGCGATGTATTAGTCTCGTAGAACGTAAAACATTTATTGTGTGCTACATCTATTGAGGAATGATCCTTTTTGAATTTGCGGGAGGGCTTCATAGAGTGTCTAGGGCCTATGATGTGGCTA
The DNA here is from genome assembly GCA_019057715.1 of Candidatus Jordarchaeum sp. JNZ_1113. Lineage (GTDB taxonomy): Archaea > Asgardarchaeota > Jordiarchaeia > Jordiarchaeales > Freyrarchaeaceae > DTBI01. Next base: position 3,624 of record JAHLWW010000030.1, on the reverse strand, counting down.
GGCGTAACGTTGTTTTTTGCAGAACAGACGACCCTCTATGTGAAGTTGCTAGAAAAATGGTGGAAGAAGAAGTAGGGTCAGTTCTCGTGCAGGACGAGGAGGGCAACGTTGTGGGTCTAATAACTGACAGGCAGATATTCCAGTTTGTGGCTGAGGGAGGCAACCCAGCTGACACCATAGCGGAGGAAATTATGACCTCACCTGTATACACCGTTGATAAAGAAGACACACTGGAGGAAGTCAGAAGGATCTTTCTCAAGACCAATGCCCCCCGCCTCGTCGTCTGCCACGAAGGACGCGTAGTTGGCGTCATAAGCCGTAAATTTCTAGAACGAGTCCTCTCCTTAAAGCGCGGCTCTCTGAATGTTTAATTTAAACAATTGTGAAATAAAAAAGTAGAGAAAGAAATATTTTTAAGTTTATTTTTTCAGAATAAGTAGTAACTTTTGATTAAGATCAGTGATGGCTCCTGCAATTTAATCCTTTTAAGGGTGAATTTGTATGAGTGATGAAGCTGTTTTTGAAGGTGGGGGGAGGAAACACAATAGCATAGTGCTTAACTCTCTTAGAAGGTTTAAGTCGAAACTGGTGAAGGCGCTTCACGACTCTGCCACCATGATGGGGCTATGCTTTCTTGATATTAAGGGTCGGATTGTTTACGTGGATCCGCTCTTCAGCCGCTTCGTTTTAAGGTCAATTTCAAACTACGTGAAAAAACATTTTCCCTCTCTCCCGGTTGGAAGCTACGTCATACCTGACGATAATATTCCAGTAATACTATGGAGAGTGTCAGATCAAATGTTTTTGGCCGCTCAAACTAGGGAGTCTGTCGCTCCATTGATAACGCGCACCTCCCTCGTTCTGAGGCTCGCCAAGAAATTCATAAAAAAAATGAGTTATCCCTCTGATATAGAGGAAAGTCTTGCTGCCGATGACTTTAACATACATGCTTGGGAAGTCTTCTCTTTCAAAGAAGACTTTAGCGATTTTGCGTTGGGTGCATTGGGGGAAGATAAAGACGTGCTTAAAGTGGTGGAAGCCATTGACGGGAGGAGATCTGTTTTAGCTATAAGTAAGCATACTGGTGTTCCTCTGGATAAATGTGTCCTGATACTCAGGAATCTTCTTGAGCAAGGTGCGCTTGTAAAAGTGGAGATTTGTCCACTCATCAGGAAAGTTAACGCAGGAAAGCTTCTTCTTTTCGGCATCCAGGAAAAGTACGTCCGGCTTTACAGGGAACTAAAAACTCTGTGCGATGGCACAAGAAGCGTGAAGGAGATCGCTGATGCCTTAGGCATAGACTACGACAATCTCCGCTACCTCCTAAGCATATTGGGCGAAGACGTCATTTGGGTTAAGCGTGAAGGCTAGCGGAGGAGGAAAGAGAGAGGTTGCATCGCTCAAGAGGAGCTGAAAAAGCAGTAAAAAACGGTATTAAGTTAAATAATCTTCTCGCGAAAGCTTTTTTGGTATTGATAATTGTTATGCCAGTTATAGGCACACTCACCACGCCCGCATTAAGGTATGAAATATCTTTAGAGAAACCTGTAGTGTTCGAAGCTCAAGTAAACAACGTTTCTATCTTCTTTCATCCTGTAACCGACATAATGTCTCTCAAGGACTTCTTCAAGCTTCATCCGCTTCTCGAGCCAATAATAACCGTCCTCTTGTCAGCGGGTTTACTCTTATTCACCCTCACATTCATCCAAACATGGAACCTTCTATCCCTCGTCGCCAGAGGAGACCTGTGGGAAGACTGGAAGTATACTGCCTATGGCGTAGCGTCGTTACTCTACGCTGGTTACGTCACTTTGGTATGTTTCGTGTGGGGAAACTTGAACTCAAACTACTCGATTTTTAACAGCCCCGTCTTCATAATTCCAGTAGTAGCGTCTCTCCTATCCACGCCAACATTCCTTTTCCTCTCCTTCTACCGCTTCAGAAAGAAAGCAGAACTATTCATCAGAACAATGGACTAAAAAGCCCAACAAACGAAACACTCTTAATCACAGAACGCCTCGTCGGCTGATGAGAATACACACTACCGGAGTCCACTGAGATGTACACGCTTAAAATTCTTGACGAATGGATCAAGCTTCACAACGAAGACGGAGAATCTCCCTTCAAAATCGAAAGAAGACACGGAACAAAAAGGAAAAACACCATTACGTTCTCCAAGTAAATTAAGCTCCCTTAATTCAAATAGTCAAATCGCGAGATCTCTCCCTTCTATTGACAACTTTCCGCTCTAAGATCCGAACTTTAAATGCTTTAGGTGATCATTAATTTTCAGAGCTATTTCTGTTTCAAGCACTTTTCTGTTCCTTTTCGTTATTTTTTCGCTTTTTTTAGTTCCTCCACTTTTCTCTCGAATTGCTCAGCGTACACTCGTTCCTCCAGCTCTCTAGATATTACGGCGGCTTTCATATAGAGGTCCGCGGCTTCCTCAGCTTTTCCCTCTTTTTCTAGCATGTCTGCCTGAGCGAGGAGAATGCTTCTTCTTCCTTCAAGTTCCGTCTCAACTTTCTTTTTCAGTTCAAACAATTCGGGTGGAACTTCCATTGTCGCTTTCCCAGTCACCTCTTCGGACGGCGACCATGAAACTCTTTCCCCCTCAGAAGGGACTACACTCAAATCCCTCACAAAAGACAGAGATTTCACTGCTAATTTTACCCAGAAAAGTTTTCGTAAATCTGCATCCCAATCGATTCTGAGAGCAAAATTATTTGGTTCTCCTGAAATAACTACCTGCCCCCAGCTCTTGTCAACATGGCTCTCGGAGGTAGCTTCAAGAGACATCTTCTTTCTGTTAACTTTAACCTTAAACCCGCTCTTCTCCAACTCATCCACGAATCGATCCAGCAACTTTTCTAGGTTCGTTCCCCGTCCTTGGAAACGCTTTTCCCATCCAGGCAATAATAACCCTCCACTAAGGCCACAAAGATTTAATTGAGCGTCGTATATTAAAACATTAATGCCTCGTTAGAAGCAATAACGCATTCCCCCTCCAAGAATATAAGTCACTAAAATTTCGGGAAGGTTAATCCCGCTTATTTTTTAGTACGAATTGCAGTTCGTAATCGTATTCTGTCACTACGTTAACCTCGTGCAACCTTCTGTTCGCCTCCTCTAAGCTCTCAGAATCCGCCACTCTCTTGGCGAGAAAGCTAAGTGAGTAGACGACTTCTGTGTCGAAATAAAATGTTAGCGTTGAAAGAATTGAAAGGTTAACTTTCCTCTCTCCGCCCCTTATTTCTATGATTCCTCTTTTTCCCCTCCAAGCCAGCAGGGGGAGCATGCTTGCCTCCGTTTTGACGTATTTCAAAGCATTGCTCATCGCTTCAACATCCTCATATGTGAGTCCTCTAGCTCCTAGATAGCCGCCTTTCTCAGCTATTCTACTTATGCGCTCCAATATCTCCTCCGTTGTTAGCTCCCCGTCACATGAGGGTGCGAAGACTGCTGTGACGGTCGGCACGTCAACTTGGTGTAGCGCAGCGAGCATCATTGCGTCTGCAAGCGGGCTCCTCAACCCCGCCTCCCCACCCTGAGCCAGCACATCCCCTCCGACGTCGACGCCGACTACGAAGTCTATGTTCATGCGCCTCACGGTCTCTTTGATCC
>JAHLWW010000029.1 GCA_019057715.1 Candidatus Jordarchaeum sp. JNZ_1113 | reverse complement strand
CCCTCTTATTTTTGAGGAAAAATATCTTCTTATTCTTCTCAGTTGTTTGAACGAGACGAAAATTGCGCTAAATACAAGTTTTTGTTGATTCCTTCTTTAAGAAATGAAGAAGGAAGTTAGCTTTTAATTTATTAGTAAAAAAATAATAAAATGTATGATTTTTTACATCACCATGAAAGCTATAACCAGCGCGTAAATCGCGATGGCTTCTATGAATACGATGTATATCATCGTCCTACCGAAGACTTCAGGTCTCTCAGCTATTGCTCCGATTGCTGCTGCACCTGCAGTCCCCATGCCTATACCTGCTCCAAGGCCCGCTATGCCTATAGCTACCCCGGCGCCGAGTTTTCCTAATCCACTTTCAAGGGACGGCTCCATCAAAGTGATATATGACGGTATCTGTGCGAGCACAAGCGAAGTGGCATATGCTAAGGCTACCGCTAAAAGCGCCGCTGCGATCTGTATTAAAATCATTCTTTTCAATGGTACATTCACCATTCCAACCACCTGCCGAGGTTTTACGGGGTTATTACTATTAGTTCGCGTATTGTTGCCGGATTCACGCCCTCACTTTTTCCTACGAGTATTATTTTAATGTTTCGTAGCTCATAGTACTTGAGGTCAAGGTAGGCGAGGACTGTGCCTATGTGGAACGGGTAGCCGATCACGGAGAGGTATGTCGTCTGAATGGAGTACTCCTCGAACGCGTGTTCAACTGATGTTATGGTTGGACTTTTCTCATACGCCTCTTTGATTCTGTGGGCGAGTTCTCTGTATGGCGTAGTTGTAAGCATGTTTAATGCTTCTTCTATGTTTCTGACGGCGAGCAAGCTTCTAGCTATCAGAGTCGCCCTATGCGTGACAGGTATCAATAGGTCTTCAATTATCTGAGGCTCGATTCCCTGTAGCTTAGCCCTTATGACGGTCATAATGTTTGTTAGGTCGATCCGTAGCCCGAAAAATTCGCGGGCGTATTTTTGATCAGTGCGGTCTAGATAATTTCGTATTGCTTTCCAGATCTCATCGTGAAAGAAGTACTTGTTAAGTTCTGCTTCAAATGGCATCGTCGACCCCGTTGCTTCATACTTTTGAAGTGCCTCTTGGAGGCGGCGTCGGAGGCGGGGGTCGGGAATCCTATCTACGAGTTGAGGAACGTTTTGCGCTGCTAGGAGGTGATCGTACTCTTCGCCCTCTTCCAGCGTTAAGGCGACGAGGTGTTTTCTGATATGGTCTCTCGGCTCACCGCTGTGTATGATTTTTATTATTGTTTTTATGTTGCTATAATAGTAGGCTCCCTTCAGATACTTCAGAACAAATTCGCTAACTTTTTTAGGTAAACTTTTCGCTAATGATTTTACTTCCTTTGCGTATATCTGTCTTAGCATTGCATCTACTTCCTCCATGTCTATTGGAGGCTGCGAGAGAACCTTCGACAACTCGTCCCAGTAAGGGGTTGCGCTTAGAAGCCTCACAGCTTCGTCCAAGTCCGATGCTTGAATAAGTTTCTCGTACTGAGAAATGGTGAGCATTTTTGATCTAATGCCCCTCACCCTAGCATTTATGAATGCGTAGTTTCTTGGACCCTTCAGGAAAGACATACTAATCACCGTCTCCTGGTAAGGCAACGACCGCCTAGGAATCCAGCTTCAATTAGCCAGCCAACTCTTAAAAAAATTTTTATTCATCTTCTGGGGAAAAACCGCTTAAAGGCGGCGCCTGGCTTCTGCGTGGATCTTCAGCTTCTCGTTGCTTTTTTAACAATTCGAGTATCTCGTTCGAGGCACTTCCTCTTCGCCTACCAGCTTTTTTCTCGATGAGTTCTTCCTTAACTGATGACCTTTCAACAGAGGTCTCCCCGCTGAGTTTTTCTCTTCTTTCTAGGACTTGGATGACCTTGTAGGTGTTGTATACCCCAACGCCGAAACCCAGAAATGCGCCAATTATTATGGAGAACGGCGCAATCCAAGGAATCTGTTCTCCTATGTAGCGTCCTATGTAAGCCCCCGCAACAACCATTATGGGTATTTCACTACCTATCATAAGCCAGCGTCCGGCGCTACTAATGTTTGAGTTTGGTCTACGTCTCTTTGACAATAACAATTCCCCCGAGATAAAAGAAAGAGAGAGGAAATATTAAAAATGGTTTTCCTTAAATTCTATGAGAGAGAAAATTGCCGAACAGTTTATCAGTTTAACATTTCAAGTATCGAAATTGGTTTTGGATGTAAGATTAAACTGTCGAATTTCGTTTAAAAATGAACATGGGGAGAAGTTATTTGGGGGAAAGGAAGATTTGTATTATTAATGGAGGGTACAGTTATGATGCGCGGGGCTAGGGGTGATAATAGGACTAAGCGTTCTTTGGAGAAGGCTGAAAAGCTGTTCGGTAGAGGAGTGGAGGCGGAGGGGAGGGGTGATGTTAGGGAGGCTGGTAAGAGGTTTAAGGAGGCGAGTGACATATACGCTTCCCTTGGTGAGAGGGGCGCTTTTGTTAATTCTGAGTTACTTAGAGGACACTGCATAGCTTTTCAGGCGTTGTCTGAGCGGGCTGCGGATAGGTTTAGAGGCTTGATCGAGGAGGCTATAGAAGTGATCAATGAAGTTAGAAAGGGTTACATTAAGGATTACACGTTGAGGGGAGTGGAGAGGGATGTATGGATAAGTTATTCCGTGAATTTCATTAATGCTTTAAGAGTCCTTTTGGAGGAGAATCTTCCAGCTAAAAAAGATTCGTGTATGAAAGTTATAAAGGAAGGAGAGACTTGTGTTGAGTGGTTGGAGAGACTTGAGGAGAGCGAGAAAGCAGGGCTTCTCCTTTTCTGGATCGGAATTGCATGTGTGAGGAGTGCCTCGTGGTTTAGGGGGGAGGAGGCACTAAATGTGCTGCGAAAAGCCGCTGAGAGCTTTAGTAAAGCTGGGAGGTTTTTTGAGGCGGCGAGGCGGCCTCGCCATTACCTTTGCCTTGAAATGATGAGGGAACTGTGCGACGTGATGCTTGCCTTAGAGGAGCGGGGTGCGCCACTTCAATTGAAAGGCTTAACTGCTGAGCCTAGGGAGGAACGGTGCAGGATGATTCATAAGTATAATCTTACACTGTTAGAGCTGTATTCAGCTGTAAGAGAGAGATTTTTCGCTGAGAGGCAACGAAGAACATATGACGCCTTGAGCAATGCTAGGGAGGCGGCTAAGGGACTTGAGGAGGTGGGGGACTGTGGCTTAGCAGCAGATGCGTATTTTCTCTTGTCAAAGGCATGCTATGAAGCCTTTAAAATAACTTTGTCAAACAGGAGGAAGAGAGAAAGGTTGGAGGAATGCTATGAGGCACTGAAAAAAGCGTACATGTATGCGAGAGCCCAGATGAAGAGTGATGTCAATATAAAGGTTCTTATCATGATGGCAAGAGTGATATCAGAGTATATTAAATTGGTTGAGAACGATGCGTTGAAGATTAGGTTGATTAGGGATGGGGCTTCCTATAGCAGGGAAGCTTTGGATGAAGTGAGAAAGGTACCTGAGGAGGCGTTTATCGGCGAGTTTTATGGTAGTGTGGCTAGTTACTTGGCAGCTGCAGCTGAGGCGGAGGTGGATGAGGGAAGGAGAAGAGAGCTCTTAGAGAAGGCTGTAGAATATGGTGAAGTGGCGCTGGAGTACGAGGAGGAGAGACTGAGAAGGGGAGATTACTTGTACTGTTTAGCTGAAACATATTACATGCTCGGTAAGTGCGGGCAGGCAGGCGCGTTTGAGAAGGCTGGAGAAGTGGCTAAAAAGGCGCGTGAAAGCTTTATTTCGGCCGAGGACCTGGTAGGCGCTGCTGGGTCATTTATTCTTTCAGGGAACATTCAGAGAGAAATATGGAGGCGAGAGAAAGGGGGGGAAGGCTACTTAAGAGCTCGGCAGGAATATTTGGAGGCTGTGAGAGTAGCGTCAAGCATGGACTGGAAGGAAATGGAGGGGGAGGCACTAGTCAAGTTGGCGGAGCTTGAGGACGAAAAAGGCAACTACGCACAAGCATCAGAATACTACATTCAGGCTCTTGAAAGGTTTAACAAAATAATGATTGAGGGGAGAGAAGAAGAAGACATAAAGGAGAGAATGAAAAGTGTTGAGGCGAGGATCAGCATTGAGAAGGGCAAGGAGCTGCTGAAAAGCCGACTTTCCGAGGCTGCATCCTATTTTAGGAAAGGAGGCGAGCTGTTGCTAAAGGAGAACAAGCATGAGGCCATGTTCTATCAGTCCTTAAGCGAGTTTCTAGAGGCAGAGGATGTAAGCATGGATAAGCCGCGTGAGGCGTTAGAGCGGTTGAAGACGGCAAGCGAACGACTTAAAGCGTTAAGAGAGATGGGGGGCGATAAAAAAGCCGAGGCGCTCTTGAGGCTATGTAGAGGAAAGGAGCACTTGGAGGAGGGGTTGGCTTTGTATGCCGAGGGAGCGTATTCGCCTGCACTCGTTAAGTTTTCTATGGCTGCGAAGGCATTGGGGGAGGCGGCAAAGCTTGGGGAGGGAGACTGGGAGAAAGCGAATGGCTATGTGCTTTTCGCGCAAGGCTTGGAGCGGTTTATCAGGGGCCAGCTAGGGGCCCATGATGAGTTCTTGGAGGCTGCAAGTCTCTTCAATGAAAGCACCAAGATACTTGTAACTGACAAGATGAAAAATGCGGCTTTCGGGTTTACTGATTTATGCTATGGGTGGCGTAAGTTTCTGGAGTATATTGAAGGAGAGGAAGAAAAGGAGGACAGTTACATTGAGGCTAGAATGCATCTCGAGAGAAGCTTAAAGTTCTTTGTAGAAGCTGGACTGAGCAATTATGCCAAGTATGTTGAGGGATTAGGGTATCTCCTTGATGGAGAGAGATACATTAAGAAGTTAGAGAGCGCGGGTGAAGCCGCTGAGAAATATTATGCGCTTGCCGAAGAGAGCTATAACAAAGCTAAGGAGAAGTTTTCGGATGCAGGCTACATTGGGCTTGAAAGGGAAGTTGAAGAAAAAATTCAGAAGTTAAGGGAGCAAGAGGCAAGGAGAAGATACTTAGAGGCCGTTCTTGGTGAGGGAGTTTCCAGGGAGGATATGGAGAATTTAAGAGATGGATTCGTTGTCGTGAGGGTTAACGAGCCGGCGGATAGGAGCCTTTTCAAAGTAGGAGACAGGATCACAGTAAAGATTGAGCTGACGAACATCGGAGACGCGAACGCTATTATAGAGAGATTGGAAAATGCTGTCCCGCAAGGTTTCAAGTTTATGGGCAAAGCGGAAACAGTTAAAGATGGCGACATGGTGATTAGGAGAGAGCTAGCCTCTTGGGAAAAGATTAGCTTAGAGATAAAAATCGTGGCGGAGAAGGAGCAAGAAGTGGAATATCAGCCCATGGTAATTTTCAGGGATAACAAAAACAGGAAAAGATATTTTAAGCCAAACCCAATCCGGATACTGATCGGTGAGGGGTAGAGAGTGATATATGCTTTATGGATCATGGATAAGGACGGAAAAAACATTTTCTTCAATTCTTATGAGGGAGAAATAAAAGATAATTATAAAATGGTGAGCGGCCTCTTAGCAGCGATTAAAACGTTCACCAAGGACGTTTCAGGGGAGGAAACGTCATGGATAATCCTTGAGGACAAAACCTTTGTGTACAAGGCAATAGGGGAGGGGTATTTCATACTTTATGTGAGTGAGGGGGAGAAAGTGGATGATGTTTTTGATGAATTAGAGGAGGCATGCCTGACAGCTGAGGGCAAGGAAGAACTAGCCAAAAAGGTTAACGAGGTAATCGTGAGGTATAACAAGAGAAGACGCCTAGACAAGCTTGACGAAATACTTCGAAGGGTCGGTGGACTTCCTTAAAAGAACGTAATACGGGCACTGACGCGGCAACATCTTTAGAAGAAGGTTGCCCTAACCGCTTTTTGGTATGAGGAAAAGGGTGTTTCTGGAGGAAATACGAGGATTTGTGTTGAAGAATGGATGAATTATGATCAGTAGAGTTGCTTATGAACGGAAGACCAAAAAAGTAAAAAAGGCGATATGATCCGAAAAATGGAAGGAGCGTATATTTAGAGTTGTCATAGGAAAGGGGAGCGGTAATGGCAGAGGAAATTCTTCGGAAAGCGAGAGAGCTTGAAGAGGAAGGGCTACTTGATGAGGCAGAGGAAAAATACGTGGAAGCTGTAAATGAAGCTGAAAGAGGGAGGAGCGATTTTCTTGGTGAAACCTACTTGGAGGTAGGTCTCTTCTATACTAGGCATGGAGAGCTCGAGAAGGCTCTTGAGTTTTACAAGAAGAGCTTGAGTTTTTATGAGGAGAGGGGGAACGAGGACGGTGCTGCTGATGCTGCATATAATCTTTGCGTCACCTATCTCGAAATGGGCGAGTATGATGAAGCGGAAAAGTATGGAGCGAAGGCAATTGAAACCTATCGAAGGAAGAAGTTAAAGGAGGGGGTCGCAGACGCGGCTTACGCTTTAGGGTTAGTCTATATTGGAAAGGCGGATATAGAAAAGGGAATCGGATACCTTCAAGAGGCACTTAGCATTTATAATGAGGAGGGAAATGATGATGCCGCGAGCAGCGTCCTTCTAGACATAGGTGAGGCGCATTATAGGTTGGAGGATGTTGACAAGGCTATTGAACATTACCAGAAGGCGCTGAAGCTCCTTGAAAAGGTGGGGGACAAACTGACAAGTGCATACCTAATTAAGCGGATTGGTGACGCTTACGGCGACAAGGGTGACATGCGCAGAATGATCGACAATTACTTGAAGGCGGCCCATATCTACGTAGAGGAGGGAGACCGGGAGGCTGCTCGAGAGATAATAGAAGAAATTGAGGAAAACCTTTGGGATCTTACGCGTTCAACCCGTAGAACAGTTGTTAAGAAACTGGAGGAGTTCAAGGCGTTACTAGAAGAGTGATGGCTATTCGCCTATTATTTCGGCTAGCATTTTTAGCTTGGTGAGTGTACGCTTTAGTCTGGGAAGTTTTTCGTGAATTATTCGTATTCTTTCGAAGTCATCTAGGCTTTCGTCTGAAAGCATAATTTCAAGCTCTTTGAATACGGCTCTCACCTCGTTGATCATTGTTCTCATGTGGTAGGCAAGCTCCTGGTCAAGTTCAGGTATGAAGGCTTTCCGCTGGAACCTTCTTCTCCTCACAAAGTAAGCTCCGACAACTAACGCTAATACAGATGAAGTGGCGAGGAAGCCAAGCAGAATGTCTTGCGTTGCGGATGGATAATGAAATATGGAAGGCGACTCTGGGGGGCTAGGGAGCACTGTGAATGTAATTGTCGCAAATGTTGAAGTATGACTAGGAGAGTCGGCCCATAATATCAAAGTGTAGTTTCCACTTTGCCCTATAAGTTCTGTGAAGAGCATCGTCGTGTAGTATCCGTCCTTATAATGGAAGCACCACATGGGTATGGAGGTCCCATTTGGAAGGTTGAACACCGCAAAGATTGTCAAGTTCTCGTGGGCGTCTTCCCCCCCAATGGAAGCTACGTGAATCAGGAAGTAAACCCTGTCTCCAAGGTATACTTTTCCTCCCTCCCTAGGCGTGCTCATCACTATTTCCAAATCAAGCTTGTTCTCCAAAAGCCACTCAAAAACGTTATACAGAAGCTTGGAGTTATCGCTCTCTTCAACGTGAAAGAGGGAGGCGAAATCCGAGTCGCCGAACACTATAACCTTGCCCATCCCGTACAGTGCGCCCGCAACGAAAATCGGTCCTTCAGTTAAGGCGAAGGCTCCCTTTGATTCGTTAACTTCAAAGATGGCTGGGGAATAAAAAGTAACTGATGATAATCCGCTGGTTACCTGGTGAGGCTTAAAGCTGGTGAGCGTCAGGTTTCCGGTGACATTTGAAGTAGCCTTTATTCCGAAGGGCTCTAAGAGTTCATTTATAACTGTGAAGTTCTTAGGTTCGACCATTACGAGGAGGCTGCCACCGTTCCTCACGAAGAGCTTTATTGCTTCCAACTCCGCCTGGTTGAAGGGTAGTTCCGGGTCACATATTATCAGGGCGTCGTACACCCTTAGGATCGTCTCGTTGATTTCACGTAGAAAGGGTATCTCGTCAAGCTCGTACATGCCGGACCGGGCTGTCTGGTAGAGGCTGAAGTATCCGGTGAATATGCTGTCAAGAGACTCCTCAATATGCTCGACGTCTATTAAGTTGTGAGCGCTGTCAAAGAACATTCTGCCTTGGGGGTAAGTGATCGTAAATGACGTCAGCACCAAGCATTCGGCTCCGTTCAGCATCACCTTAATGGCGCCGCTATATTCTCCGGGATTTGGAAAGTTGAAGAATCCTAACGAAAGAGGGGATTGGACTCCTTCAAGCTTTAAGGTTGAGGGAGTCGTGGTGTTTATTGAAATTTCAACAGTTCCGAGTCTGTCTATGTAGGCTGGCACTTTTGATGCTGCAGTCAGCTTGGATGCTGCCCCTTCAACTGAAACTTTAATGTTGCTCACGGTTCCCGTGGATATTACGGTCAGGTTGTAGTATGCGAAGTCTATTGGGAAGCTGATGGGGAACGGGTCGCATGGTATTCTCGTCGGAAATACCGCTTGGTCAGGTGAAGGTGAACCTATGAAGACGTTTCTCGCCACGTAGTTATCTAGCAAGTAAAGCTCTGTTAGGTTGAGCTGCTGGATGACTTCCGTTATGTTTGCGAGAAGCCCGGGGTTTAATAGGTATTCTAGTGGTAGGAAAGGAAGCTCCCATGCAGCCCAGCCCGCTGAGTAAATTCCGCCGCTTGTTGGACGCCACATGACGTTCAGCTTCACGGGCACGTATGGCTGAAGATGTTCAAGCCTGAACTCTTCAGCATAATAAATTGTACTACCATCTCCAGACTTGTTAGCGAAGAAGAAAACAGAGGCATTAGCTGCAATGCTCCCCACGTTGATCACCATGCATCCGGAAACGTAGTCTGCTCCCAGCTGATGCAAGCGGACTATCGACGCGTTAACAACACACAGGTCGACGATGTTCAGCTGTTCCTGAGCTTCAATAGCGTCTAACACTGCCTCCCGAGCAGCAGTCCGGTTGCCTCCAAAGGAAAGCGCTGCCATAAAGGAGCACGAGCCAGCGGATTCAAGATGCTGCGAAAGGGGCCACCTAGCCGCCAGACCCAAATCGCCAGTATACTCCGAGTTGTTTGAGAAGAGACCCTTCGAAGCACCATTAAACACTTCGTCCCTTTCTCCGACATCGTAACCCACAACGGGCAGGTTACCCTTAAAAACCAGCCACAAGGATTGGCTTACGTCAAGGTTGCACGTGTCGTTAACTTCCAACATACCCGTCGTGTCGTCGAAAAAGCCATGTTCGTCTGGTGGTTGTTCGCTTTCGTTCAGAAATAGGGAGGGGTTCCAGAAGAAGGTAAGGCAAACATCAGATAGCGCTTCGTCTCCTATGTTAATGAATTTCATGGTGACCTTGAAGGCGTTTATGGCATGGGTCATATTATAGTTGCTCCAGCACTCGAAAACTACAACTACGAGAAGGCAGTCCACTTGAAGTATGGAGACCAGCTTCTCGTAGCCAGTGGTTTCATTTACATGTGAGACGTGGAGCTCTCGCAGCACTGTTCCGGTCGTCAGCCAAATAGTATCTCCGCCACCATAAGAAACACCGAACATCCCCTGTAAAAGGTGGGATGAGTTGAAGTTTGACGTGTGGTTGGAAAGAGACATGGCCGTAAATGTCCCGCAACTACCAACCAAGCAGTAGCTTGAAATGTCCGTACTATTGACGAGAAGAGGGGCGGGAGGCAATCCTATCGTATAGGTTCTTTTATCCAAGTTAAGTGGAGTTCCGCCCTTGGATTTGAGATAACTGTAAGCAGAGTACGGGTTAACGAGTCCCGCTCCCTGTATGTTTGGGGACTCGTAGAGGTCTACGGCTGTTTTTATAAGGGCGATCTTTACGGATTCAGGGCTGGCATACATAGATGACTGTAGAAGAAGAGCGGCTAAACCAGCAACGTAGGCTGCTGCAGCAGCCGTGGTTGAAGCCACAGTGTAGTTTTCGTCTATGGGGGTTCCATACCCATCTTTAAATTGGGGAATAGAGATGTTGAATCCTAGGTCTGGAGGATGAGCACGGCAAGACACTATATTGTAGCCTGGGGCAACTATGTCTGGTTTGGTCCACATGTAGAGGCTTGGCCCTCTCCCACTAAACGTGCATGTTCTTCCGGAGGAGTGATTGTAGGCTCCAACAGTTATTGCGCCTAGCGCTGATCCCGGGGAGCCTATGCTTATGTAGGCTGGCCCCCCGTCGCCTGCCGAGGTGATCACTACTACTCCCATGCGGATAGCTGCTTCCACCGCTAGGCAGAGGGGGTCGTCAGGCAGTCCTGGCACCGAGATGGGAACTAGTATTATGTCTGCTCCGTGGCTGACGCTCCATTCGACTCCTGAAAGTATCCATGAGTATAAGCTTATCCCTTCAACGTCGAAGACTTTCACGTTCATGAGCAATGCTCCCGGCGCCACTCCCTTGTATGTTCCGTTAGAAGCGTTACCTGTTCCGGCGACAATGCCTGCTACGTAGGTTCCATGCCCGCTAAAGTCGTAGGTGAAAGGGTCATAATCGACCATTGACACGCTGGCTATGACCTTAGGGTCATTGGTTGATGGGTCATCGTCCAGGTCATCCAAGTCTGGGTGAGATGAGTCTATTCCGCTGCCCAAGATTGCGATGACAACGCCGCTTCCATTGAATCCCTCGCTCCATATTTGTTCGACGCCCAAGTTTACGCTTACTTCCACTCCACGGTTTCCTTTAGCTCCTAAGCTTGATGTGAGCTTAAACTGACTGTTCAACCATATGCTTCTGACTTCCGGTAGCATGGCTACTTTAAATATGTCATTTGAGGGAATTTTCATTAGGGCTGCAGGGATTAGCGTGTAAATCTTCTCAACCACGGTTCCCGGCGAAGTTGCCTTCACAGCGGCACATCCTGCTTCAGAATTAACTGTGAAAACCACAATTACAGGGATAGGATCCCAGCCAAGTCTTATTGCCTCTATTACCTTGGGGTCTATTAAGGCGCTCCTCTCGTTAAACGTTTCTTCGGGTGAATCGTTTTGTGAAGCGTTTTGATAGGCACAACTGGGAGACGAGAGGAAAATTAAGGAAATAATGAGAAGTATCATGATGAATGAGAGGAGCTTCGCAAACTTAACGTCGGACAAACTTGAACCCCCCATGATCTTTCTGAGCCGTGTATGTTAAATTTTTTGAATGGAACATGTGTTTCTGAAGTTCGGAGAAACGGGGGACCACGTGTTGGCTGGCAAATGCAAGTGGTGTAGTGGCGACATGGAGGTCTTCCTCCCCTATGCTCGTCTTAGCTTGTGCAGGAGTCACTTTAGGAATTACGTGGTTAGGAGAGTTAAGCGCACCATAGAAAGATACGGGATGATAAATTCTGGGGAGAGGGTTCTTGTAGCGTTGTCTGGTGGAAAGGACAGCTTGGTTCTCCTCCACATCCTCTCAACACTGAGGGACAGCGATGACCCCAAGTTTTCCCTTAAGTGCGAGGTTGAAGCTGTAACGCTGGACCTTGGCATAAAGGGGTACTCTGAAAGATGCATTGCGGTTGCACGCGCTCACTGTGAAAAACTTGGGGTTCCACACCACACGATTAAGGCCGCTGAGCTGGCAGGGTTCACCATGGACGACGTGGCATCCCGAAGAGGGAGACCCACATGCTCAGTATGTGGCGTCGTTAAAAGGTATGTCCTCAATAAGGTGGGTGTTGAAATGGGGTTCGACAGGCTTGCCACCGGGCACAACCTCGACGATGAAGCAGCAGTCCTCCTCTCAAACTATTTGTCAGCGAACGTGGAACTCTTATCCCGCCAGTCCCCTGTCCTCCCTGCAAGGGAGGGAATGATATCTCGTATAAAGCCTCTCTTCGAGGTCTCCGAAAGAGAAACAGCGATGTACGCCCAATTTCAGGGACTTGCACCCGTTGACGGGAAATGCCCCTACGCTATAGCACCATCAACACTTAAGTTTAAGATGGTGCTCAACATGCTGGAGGAGGAGGTGCCGACCATGAAAATAAGTATGGTTCGGGGGTTCTTGGAGAAAGTTAAGCCGCTGCTCAAAAAAGGTGAGACGGGGCCACTAAGGAGGTGTGTCGCATGCGGGTATCCTTCATCCTCAGAGG
The DNA here is from genome assembly GCA_019057715.1 of Candidatus Jordarchaeum sp. JNZ_1113. GTDB lineage: Archaea > Asgardarchaeota > Jordiarchaeia > Jordiarchaeales > Freyrarchaeaceae > DTBI01. The sequence continues at coordinate 2,235 of JAHLWW010000029.1, read as the reverse complement.
TTTGCAGCTTCTGCCGTCTCAAGAAAATCTATGGGCCAATGTAGCTTAGGGTAAGCTTAAGCTGCTTAACGCCTCTATTCGACATAAGCTTCTCCGAGAACTCCTTTATCCTCTCGGCTTTACCCTTAACTATCACTACCTCCATACAGTCACTTCGAGTAAGGTGAGCGTGAACAGTCGCAATGACCATGTCATTGTACTCGTGCTGGATGTCTGTTATGGATTCCTCCAGCCCCTTAACATCATGATCGTATATTATAGAGATTACGCCGGCGCTATCCCCGGAGGACGAGAACGCCTTGTACTCGGTGAGGAAGTTTCGCATGGCAACCTGGACAGCTTTAGATCTATCCATGTTTAAAAAGGAAATGAAGCCGTCAAACTCTTCTAAGAGCTCGGATGGAAGCGAAATACTGATCCTAGACACCCCTCTTCCCTCGTGCAAAAATCGCCCCTCCAGCAGCTAACTAACAACATCTAAAAAATAGAAAAAATATAAAAAGCACGCTTTCCGGGGACTCACTGTTATGTTCCCTTTGTAATTTCTACAAATTTGTCGCATGCATTTACAAGATGCAGAACATAGCGCTTTATTTCCTCAGTAGTCAAGTCGGTGTCTGCCGTTTCAACACTGACAAAAAGGGTATCGTCGTTGTCCACACCATACTTGATGCCGTTCTGCCTAAAATTCTCCTTCAGGAGCATGTAGAAAAGAGAGAGACGTGATTCTTCAGGTATCTCTGAGACATTGGCAAGCCAGGCCACCATGAATAACCATTTCTCGTCGGGAGAAGTTAAAACAACCACAGTTAAGTCGTTGAAATAATCGGTCTCCCAGTGCATCACTATAGCATCCTTCTGCCTAACATACTTGAGGCCTGCTTCGTCGAGAAGACTTGCAACCTTATCTATCAACAAACAAATTTCACCTTCACCATTTAGGATACTTTGAGAGCCTTGAAGCCAAAAGTAGGCCTAAGACCCCCAAATTCCAAAAGTATAATTAGCTTTGAAAGTTAAAAAGTTTCTGGAAAAATCTTCGCGTTAAGTGTCATAATAAAAAAAGAAAGGAAGAAAGAGGGGAATTTATAGTATTAGTATTCCTGCGAAGTAGTTTGCGTAGTGGAGAAGGGCTTCTGCTGCTCTGTTTGCCATGCTGTATATTGGGCTTGGATAGACGCCGAAGATTATGCATGCGAGCGCTAGGACTGCTACGGGTAAAGCCATAACTAGGGACTCCTTCTTGTTTATCGCTTTGACGCGGTCGGATTCCGGTGAGAACCATATGACGTATATGAGCCTAAGATAGAAGGCTGCCGAGAACGCGCTCGCCAGAACAGTTATGATAGCTACCGTCACCCATACCCATCCTTCCGGCACGAAGGGGGCATACCAGACCGCTGACAGAACTATTAATGCTTTGCTCCAGAAGCCGTTGAGCGGCGGGATACCCATCAACGCAAGTGTCCCTATGGCGAAGCTCATGCTTGTTATGGGAGTCTTGCGGCCTATTCCTGAAAGGTCGCTTATCATTCTTGAACCCGTAGAGTGGAGGTAGACTCCTGCTCCCAAGAAGAGGAGGCCCTTAGCTATCGCGTGGTTAACGAGGTGGAAGAATGCTGCGGAAACCCCGGTCGCTGTGCCTACTGATAAGCCGAGCATTATGAATCCTATGTTGAGTATGCTGCTGTATGCTAGAAGTCTCTTGATGTCTTGCTGGAGAAGTGCCATAACGTTCGCTACGATTAACGTTATTACACCGAAGAGAGCTAATGCATAGTTCCAGTTGAACGGGTAACTGTAGCCGGGGAACCCTGACGGGAACATGTACTGGAGATTGTACGGTGGAATGTTAAGATTTACCATCCATGGCCAAGCGCTGGTGATGGGGAATAGAACGAAGAGGCTTCTGGCCATCGAGTAGACGCCTGCCTTTATCACTACGCCTGAAAGCATGGCGCTTATTCCGCTGGGTGCGGCTGGGTGAGCGTCTGGAAGCCATGTATGTACCGGGACTATTGCTGCCTTTATGCCGAACCCTATAATGAGCAACGCAATTATTATGTAAAACACTTGGCTTCCGATGAGGAAGCCCCATGGATTCAGTGTTTGCGATAGGTTGATCAGTGTTCCAATGTAGGCGAAGTTTAGGGTTCCCGTTAGCCCATAGATCAGAGATATCGAGTAGAGCACCATGCTACTACCGACTGCGCCCATTAAGAGGTACTTGAAGCC
>JAHLWW010000028.1 GCA_019057715.1 Candidatus Jordarchaeum sp. JNZ_1113 | reverse complement strand
CTCCTTGAACTTCGTTAATTCGGAGGGGGAGACTGACGGTTTAACTACTCTTAATGCTTCGAGGAAGTCGTCTCGTGTTACTGGACGGATCTTCACGTCGCTCTTAGTTAAGAGCCCAGCTTCATCCAGCTCTCTTATGGGTGCCATTAGGGCTTCCCGGCAGAGGATCGCTATGTCTGCTCCAGAGAAACCTTCTGTTAGCTTTGCTAACTCATCAAAGTTCACGTCGCTAGACAGGTCGACGCCTTTCGTATGTATTCTGAATATTTCACGTCGCGCTTCAAACTCAGGTAATCCAAGGTATATTCGCTTTTCAAAGCGTCTACGTACTGCAGGATCAAGCTCCCAAGGCACATTGGTGGCCCCCAAAACAACAATTCGATCCTTATCGGAAGAAGTAACGCCGTCGATCTCCTGCATGAACTGGGTTTTAAGCCTCCTTTCCCCACCTACCTCTTCTCTGTCCCTAGTGGTAGCTATGCTGTCGATTTCGTCGATAAAGATTATCGCTGGCTGCTTACTCCTTGCCGTTCTGAAAAGTTCTCTCACCAGCTTCTCAGACTCGCCAAGCCACTTGCTTACCAGCGTTGCGGCAGATACATTAAAGAAGTGAGCATTAACTTCTGATGCCACAGCCTTTGCTAGAAGAGTCTTCCCACAACCAGGAGGACCGAAGAGCAGAATTCCCTTCCAGGGTTTTCGAGCGCCCCTGAAGAAGTCTGGCCTTAACATGGGAAGGATTATCGCTTCACGGAGAGCCTTCTTAGCCGCTTCGAGATTAGCCACGTCATCCCACTTAACAGATGGCTTCTCGACAAGTATAGTTTCAGCGATCGCCTCAGCTAATTCGCCTCCATCTCCCTTTTCTCCTTTTTCTCTAGTCTCGACAGATAAGGAGGGCTGGTGCGGCTTTGCAAGAGTGGTTTTAATCTGCTTACACCGGTTAACATATTTCTGCGCCCTTTCGAAGTAGACCTCCCTAAGCTGGGGGTTCCTCGTCAGCTGTATACATTTGTAAAGAATCTCTGCTGCCTGCAAGTATTGCTGACAAGCTTGTTTATAATTGCCTTTCCTGTCATTTTTAGTGGCTTCTTCTGCTATTTCTGTGGCAATTTTAAACAGCCTCTCAGCCATTCGTCAACACATCCTTTCAAGTAGCCGGCGGAAACGCCCCCTTCAAATTTCTTATATACAGTAGCGGGGATATATTTACTTTTGTTGATGCAACAAGAAAAAGAGAATAGCAAAGTGACAGAGACGGATCAGATTAGATATCAAGTTTGCCTAATTTTTTGGAGGTGTGTCCAGGCGTAATATCCTCGTTGCAGAACAGTAAAGTGTGACAGTAATGCCACAACGATTACTGCAACCTCTATAATAGGATATGACGCAAAATAATTGTGGAGAAGGATTCCCTGTAGAAGAACGGCGCCGCTGAGTATCAGCAGTCTTTCAGGGCGTTCAGCTAAGCCGACCCCGACTCCCGATAGGCCTGCGACTTCACCTCTAGCTCTCGCATAACTTACCAGTAGGGAGCCTGAGAGAGCAAGGAGCCCCCACAAAGCAGAGCAGTAGTTCATATAGATTAACGTTACTAGAAAAACCACTTCAGAGTACCTGTCCAAGATTGAGTCGAAAAAGCCGCCGAAGGCTGTAACCATGCTTCCCATTCTTGCAACGAGTCCGTCAAGAAGGTCGCAAAAACCCGAGGAAAGCAACAAGATGCTTGCAATAACTAGGCGGTTAGCCTCATCAACATGGAATAATGGGTCTAAGCGTCCTCCTACAATAAAAAGGGCTGAAAAAACGGAGAGGAGTAAGCCCAAAACAGTAACGATGTTTGGGGTGATTCCCAGCCGTATCAAGAAAAACGCTACAGGATTAAAGAAGGCTGTCAGAAGCTCTTTAAGTCGCCCCAACATTTAATGAACCCCCTACCTAAAATCCTAAACAAAAAGAAAAAATGTTGAATTTATAAATGATTCCGGCTAATTTAAAATTACTCTGCAACCTCTTCGAGTCTACTTATAAGCCACTCTCTTTCTAGGAGCAATAGAAAGGGGGCAAGCCTTGGACCTTGTTCCTTACCAAGCAAGACCAAGTAGATAGTCTTAAAGAATGCGCGGGAGCCTAATCCACTTTCCTCTTTAGCTATTCGGTAAAGCTCCTGCTCCAATTCCTCCTCGGTGAATTTTTTAGATAAAAGCAAACGAGAGATCGCTTTCAGCGCAGTTTTTTGTTCATCTGAAAGGGATTTCTTGATTTCAGGAGGCACATGATCGAGTATCTGTATTCTTAAGTTTTCCGGAGCATACTTTATAACCCAGTTTTTCGCCTTTTTAAGGCGGTTTTCAATTCGCTTAATGTCTAGGCTGCTAAGCTGGTCCTTCCTAACTAGGCCAGTGCTCTTAAGACGCTTAATAGCGCTTTGGAGAGGAGTGTCTTTAGGTAGCACCTGGACGAGAGTTACAGCATGCCCGTACTTAAGTTGAACAGGCATCTCCTCTGGGGGAGGTTTTAATTGAGACAACTCATAGCTTCTTATTATCTCGAAACGCTCCTTTTCCTGTTCCACTTCCTCAAATCCATAAAAAACCCGTTCCGCGTGGTCATAGATGTCAGAGTAGTCCGGAACCTTTGTGGGATCTATGACCATTCTTCTCATAGGTTTGTTTTTTAGACAAAGATATCTGAGGACCTCTGGTTCAGCTACCAGAAGCCAATCTTCAGGTGTAATCCCCATAAAGTCACTGGAGCCCATATCTCCTATTTCTTTTCCGCCATAAGCTAAGGCAACCCATTCGTAAGGCATACCGTAGGGGGGTCTTTTCCCGAAAAATTTCTGAACTATTTCAACACAGCTGTCTCTTGAGCCGCCTGGAGTTGCGTGATCTTTTCCGTAAGGTTCAAAGTTGACGCCTAAAGCTACCCATAGGGCAGCCCACTCCACTCTCCAGTTAAGCTTTCCATCTTCTATATTAGACCAACCACGCTCCCCACAATTACCACATTCATATTCAACAGTATAAGAGGAAAGATCGAACCGCAAAATTCTATGACCGCCTATTACTTTACAGTTGTTACATAATGGTTCAAAGGGAATCCATCCGTCAGGGTACGGTTTTCGTCCTCTATACTTGTTAATTAGTCCTCTAATTTCATCCGGTCGCAGAAATACTTCTTTAACTAGCGACTTTACTTCGTCTCTTTTGTAAAGCTCTGTTGTGGATATGACGTTCACATCAACGGCGAACTCGTCAAGGTACTTACCGAACGGCTCCCAGAAATGTTCAACCCAGCTACCATGACAATCTTGAGGATCGGGAACGTCCACTAAACGCCGCCCGACCAGTGACTTTGCAAATTCCCTATCCGAAAAAACCTCAATCTGAGATTCCTTGCCTTTCCATTGGTCTTGGGTATAGAGTACAAGGAAGTGTTTTGCTTCATGACCTCTACGTTGCAGCTCTTCCTTAACGGTGTTTGTGAGAATTACTTCGCCTCTTAATCGACCTATATGTTGTAATCCTGAAACTGAGAGACCACAATTGCAAACGTAACACTTAACGTTTCCCCAATAACTGAGCAGACCGTTCACAGTATCGTCAACCCAGTGCCGGAAAGACTCTTTACTCAAAGTTACCACCTCAAACGTGAAGTAACAATTCTTCAATGGTTTGAGCGTGAAAAGCACGAGGGTAAATGAACACACTACTTTAATAAAGACTTCCTTCAGTATTCATGATTAAAGGGCTAGACGACACGCCTGAAGGCAGACAAGGGTGCATTTGAGGAGGGCTTTGTGGGCGACTTAGCTCCTGTAACTTTTTCGTGATTATAGAAAACAAAGATGAATAATCTTTTTCTTTAGCAGAAACGAAGCACCACTCGAACTCGCCTAGGAGAGGAGTAAGATAGAGAGGTATTGCAGTGCGTTTCTCTTCGTCAACTAAGTCGGCTTTGCTTAGCGCAATGACTATTCGTTTTTCCTCAACACCTATATTCCTGAGGATTCTAATTGCCTCCTTGAATTTGAGTTTAATAATTTCTAGTGGGTCGTCTAAAGCAACTAAAAGGACAACCATGTCGGCAGATTTTAGGTCGAGAAGATTTAACTTAAATGATTCAATAAGCATCGGGTCTAGATCTATAACGAACCCTATAGTATCCACAAAAAACATTTTCTGCGACTCTGTCTCAGTTAGCTGGTATTTGCTTGAAAGAGTGGTGAAAGGCGAGTCAGAGACTGGCTTGTTGCATCCGCAGATAGCGTTAAAGAGTGCCGTTTTTCCAGCGTTGTACATACCAGCCAAAACTATTGTCGGTATACCATGCTTTTTGCGCTCATCTATTTGTCGGCGACGCTCCCATACAAGCTTTTCGATGGAAAGTTTAATTGCTTTTTCCTTCCTTTTAATTATGTTAAGTTTTCTATGAAAAGCATACTCGCCCATGGAGCGGAAAAACGGATGTTCTCCTTTATATTTAATCGAGGCTTCAAGCTTAAAGAGAGGCGCGAGTTTACGAAGCCAGGCGTACTCTATCTGTAACTTTGAAACGATGTCTTGTGCGGATTTCTCGAAGATCATCAGGGTGAGCTCATAGCGGTCTATGACTTCGCATTCCAGTTCTATAGAGAGGGAAAGCTTCTGCTTGCTGGAGAGGGAATTATAAAAAATAACGTAGTCAACGTTCTTTGCCTTAACGAGTTCTTTAAGCTCCTTTACTTTTCCGCTACCAATCAAAAAATTAGTCTTAGGCTTAATTCTAGTCTGAATAATCCTATCAACGACATGAAAACCGGCACTAACACTTAATCTTTCAAGTTCATCTAAGTAAATCTTGAAGAGCGTGTGATCATGAGGATTAGTCTTTAGCATGCATAAAACTGCCCGTTTATTATAATCTTGCGTTTTCCACGTAATCTTTCACACCACCCTTACACTATAAACGGAAGATAAGATAAAGGAATAAAAAGTTTCCTTTATCTTAAGAGGAGAGTTAATTATTACGGCTTTGAAGACGCCTCTTTACAAAGCGCTATGTTTAAAATAATTTAGGAGAAAATATTCTCTCAGAGTTAAAGTCGAAGTTCCTTTAAGTCTTTGGATAAGAGGGGAAAGGATAAGCTTGGTGAATGAGGACATACTGGAGATGTTCAGGGAGATATTGGATGAAATGAAAGAATACTCGAATAATGGAGTCCCGCTCATAGTTGAAGGAAAGAGGGATGAGGCTAGTTTAAGGAGAATAGGATTTAGCGGACCGATAGTAACTGTTTCAGGAGCAAGGTTGCATGAAATAGCTGAGAAGAGCAGAGGAAGAGAGGTGATAGTTTTAACGGACTTTGATGAAGAAGGAGAGAGATTAGCGGAGACGATACTATCCTATAGAGTGGAAAACGATAAATTGACAGTATACTTTAGAGGAAAAATAAGAAAGTTAAAGGCACATGTAACGCCATGCGTAGAGGGATTTGCTAAACTTTACTTTAAAGCTGAAAACACGAGAAGGGAGAATGTTAATTTATTTGAAAAAGCAAATTTGGAATTAGTAACATGAAAACCTTGGAAGTAAATAAGGAGTGTGCACATTAACTTGCAATACCCAGTTACCATTTAACTTCAATGCGGATGAATTTGGAGGTGATGTTCATATGGCTAACCGAAATGATGTTGGCACGATAAAATATATTATAAAAGCTAAAATAGAGGTAAATGGTGTCGTCGAGAAGCCTGATGTTATAGGTGCGATTTTCGGCCAATTACGTAGAGCTGAGGGCTCACGTAGGCAAATTGGAGGGGCTTCTCGGCGACGAGATGGACTTAAGGGAGCTCCAACGTACGGGTAGGATAGGGCGAATAAAGGCAGAGATTGAGACGCATGGAGGAAAAGCTGTAGGGGAGATATTTATCCCTTCGAGTCTTGATAAGGTTGAGACAGCTATTCTTGCGGCGGCACTTGAAACCATTGATAGAATTGGTCCATGCAGTGCTAAAGTAACCTTTGAGTCCATAGAGGATGTAAGAGAAAGTAAGCGTAAGAGGATCGTCGAACGAGCTATTGAAATTCTCAGAAGATGGTCTGAGGAGGTTTCCCCTGAAACTGAACAAATAATTAATAAAGTCATTGAAGCGGCAAGAGTCGAGGAAATCTGTAAGTATGGAAAGGAGGGGTTACCCGCCGGGCCAGAAATAGATTCAGCGGATGAGATCATCGTAGTTGAGGGTAGAGCTGACGTCTTGAACATGCTAAAGTATGGTTTTAAGAACGTTATAGCGGTGGAGGGAACAAGTGTTCCTAGAACTATCGTTGAACTTAGCAAGAGAAAGACCGTTACAGCCTTCTTAGATGGTGATAGAGGTGGTGACTTAATCTTAAAGGAGTTGCTGCAAATTGCAGAAATAGACTATGTGGCGAGGGCGCCTCCCGGCCGCGAAGTTGAAGAGCTTACATTTAAGGAGATTATGAAGGCCTTGAGCAATAAGGTTCCCGTCGAGCAAATCGCTGAACACGAGAGCTGGAAGAAGCGTGAAGAAAAGAAAGTGCAGATAATTAAAAAAGCAACTAAGGTTCCGCAGGAGATAACTGATCATTCAAATGCAGTTTTCGGCTCGGGTAAGGCGAGGATCCTGGGGGAGGCACTTAACATGATGGCTGAAGTCGACGTATCAGAGCTCGCAGATTTCCTTCGAAGCTTCAATGAGAAAGTTGGAGCCGTAATTTTAGATGGTATAGTGACACAAAGACTCATTGATATCTCGCAGGAGAAGGGAGTAAAATGGATTGTAGGGGTACGCCAAGAAAACATAGTTAAAAAACCACCTGAGCTTAAAGTGTTAGAGTTCAGCGAGATAATGGAACGAGAGGGGTAAAGAATGGTTAAAGAGGAAATAGAGGAAGAGAAATTATATAAGAAGACAAGTCCGGGGAGACGTAGGAGGAGCGAGGAAAGGTGGAAGCAAGCAGCTATAGTGGAATTGGAACCATTAGGATACCCTCTAAGAGAAGTAGGGGAGGAAAAAGAGACTACTTTAGTCGTGGATAATCCGGAGGTTTTCCAGGCCTATGCTAGAGAGCAGTGGGATGGACTTTACATTAGAAAGGGGGACTTGCTTTTTGACAGGTCTCTTTTCCCCGATTTCGCATTTAAAATAACAGACATGATACCCAGCGAAGGCCAAATTACCGGTAAGACAATATTTAAAGTTATTAAGAAGGCTGAGCGACGCGCTATTAAGTTACCTAAAGTTACGCTTGCAGATGTAGTTGGGCAGAAGAGAGCTAAGGAGAAATGTCTTATCATAAAGAGATATCTGGAACAGCCAGAGAACTTCGGAGAGTGGGCGCCCAAAGCCGTTCTTTTCTATGGTCCTTCAGGAACAGGAAAAACCATGACTGCTCAGGCATTAGCAAATGAAACTGGCGCGGAGTTTTTCTTTGTTAAGTCTCCTGAGCTCATAGGAACACATGTAGGTGATGCCGCCAGTAAAATTGGTAAGCTTTTTAGGAGAGCAAGGGATGCCGCTCCGAGTGTGATTTACTTAGACGAAATAGACGCTATAGGGTTAGACAGACGGTTTCAAAGTGTGAGGGGGGATGTTACAGAAGTTGTTAATGCGCTTCTCGCGGAAATAGATGGACTTGAGCTAACCTCTGGAGTTGTTTGTATTGGAGCCACAAATAATATGATGCTTCTCGACTCTGCTCTCAGAAGCAGATTTGAAGAGGAGATAGAATTTACTCTGCCTAGCGTGGAGGAGCGGAGACAAATTCTTGAAATGTATGCCAAAAAGATTCCTATAAGAGTCGAGTGCGATTTTAACAGGATAGCTATGATGACTGAGGGATTTTCCGGGAGAGACTTAAAGGAGAAGTTGCTCAAAACAGCTTTTCATAGGGTCCTCATAAAGGGAGGGAATGTCATAGATCAAGGTATAATAGAAGAAGTTTTGAAGGAAATTTTGAAAAGCCCGGGTAAAGTTGTGGGCGTAGAGCATTTATTTGTTTAATGTAAACCCCCGGGTGGGAGGCATTGAAAAAAAAGGTGATAGGTATAGTCGGTATGCCTGGCAGTGGAAAAAGTGTTGCAGCGCAGGTGGCGAGGAATGAAGGGCTACCTGTGGTTTCTATGGGAGACGTCATACGTGAAGTGGCGGCTCTACAAGGGATTCCACCGTCCCCAGAAAACATAGGGAGGATTATGATTAAAATTAGGGAGGAAGAGGGTGAAGACGTAGTGGCAAGGAAATGCATGTCAAAAATAGATGCGAAGGATTCAGATGTGGTTGTTGTGGAGGGGGTGCGGAGTTTAGCTGAAGTCAAAGCGTTTAAAGAGGGATACTCGGACTTTGTGTTAATCGGTGTTTATGCGTCTCCAAAAACTCGTTTAAAAAGGTTGGCGGCGAGGGGGAGAGAGGATGACCCTAAAACGATAAAGCATTTTATTGAAAGAGACGAGAGGGAGCTGCAAGTAGGTGTAGGAGCTGCCCTAGCTTTGGCAGATTACATGATAGTTAATGAAGGAAGAATAGAGGAGTTTAAAGCAAAGGTGAAGGAGATTCTTGGGAGGATAATAAATGAAAATAAGAGTGGAGACGCCCTTAAAGCCGACAGAGGACCCGGATAAAGTTGTGAGGGCACTAAAGAACGTTTTGAACGTTGATTACCAAGTTTTCGGAGAAGGTGAAGACAAGAAGATGGTTGGTGAGGCGGAGGGGTTAGAGCATCTACGGCAACTCTATGAAAAACTGCGTGGACAATACATTGTCGAAGCAGCAAGAGGAATTTTAAAGAAGGGAATTAAAGGGGACGAGCTAACTTTTTTTCTGAACAAGCAGGCGGCATACGTGGGAAAGGTACATTTCTGCGCCCCTGAAAGAGAGTCACCAATGGGAGCAATAAAGGTAACAATAAAAAGCAGTAAGATAGATGAAGTAGTTGAGTGGCTCTGTCCACCTACAATAAACGGGAAGCCGCAGGAGGCAGCACCACCCACTGACGCTTAACCGTCACGAAAGAAATAAAAAACGAAGTACTGGTGCAGTTTAAATAAAACTCCTTAGAAAGACGTTGTTTCTAAAAGTAGATTTAAGCTGTTCTTTTCTAGGAGGTTTATGAGTTTTCTCGCTATTAAGGAGAAATTATTTTTATGCAGCCTTCCAAGTCTATAAGTACCTCTGTGAAGTCTTGAGCGATTATTGTGTTGGCGAAAATTTCTTTTGCTTGCTGAAGTAGCACGTTCGGATCAGTATACCTTGAGCTGATGTGTGTTAGTACGAGGAGTTTAACATTTGCTTCGCGGGCAACCAGCGCAGCTTGCGTGCTTGTCGAATGTTTCGTCTCAATGGCTTTACCTTCAAGACTCTGGTCAAACGTGCTCTCGTGTATTAGAACATCTGCAAAGCTACTCATTCTGAGGAGAGACTGACAAGGGGCGGTGTCCCCAGAATAAACGATTTTTCTTCCTAACTTTGGAGGCTCCACGACTTCTTCAGGGTATACTACGCGTCCATCTTTCAAAGACACGCTTTTCCCTAACTGAAGTTGCTTCCAGAGAGGACCAATAGGTACACCTAACGTAATGGCTTTTTCAGGATGAAACTTTCCAGGTCTAGGTTTCTCTTCAAAGGCGTAAGCGTAGGCTTCAACTAGACCATGGTCGACTCGTTCGCACTTGACAAGATAGTCGGAGGATTCAAAAATGATTCCTGGATGAGCGCTGTGGACGCAAATCTCAAAAGAGGCGGCGAACTCTAAGTGTTCTACAAGGGAATCTATAAAGCCTGAGAGGTTAGAGGGGCCGTAAACGTGCAGAGGGGTTTCTCTCTCCATGAGAGAAAGAGTTTGAATTATTCCTGGTAACCCCATTACGTGGTCTCCATGAAGATGCGATATAAAAATTCTCGAAACTCGACTTATACTTAACCCTGCCTTTAGCATTTGTCTTTGCGTACCTTCTGCGCAGTCGAAAAGGAGTATCTCCTTGTTACGGCGCAGTGCAATTGCGGGAAGGTTTCTTTGATTTGTAGGAACGCTACCTGACGTACCCAAGAAAACTACTCTTATCAAGGGATAGCACCTGCCTCATTTCCGAGAAACAATTATTTTTCTCGTGAGACTTTCATGAACTCGTATATGATAGGTCTCGATTACTTGGAAGCCATACATATTCATGTAGCTTTCTACATCCACATTTGAGGGAGAAGCCATGCAGAGCCAACCTTTCTTGCCAAGCACACTTTCTACAGAGGATAGAAAACCTTGAAGAAGTTTTTTGAGGGGTATTCCCTTTGTTGACGCGGCACGGCCATAGGGTGGATCCGTCACGACCCTGTCGGCGCATGAAAAAGGAAGGTGACGGGCGTCACTTAACGTTAGTTCTCCATTTAAGCCGTAATATGTAAGGTTAGCTTTGGCGCCATTAACCATTCTTGGGTCTATGTCGCATCCTATGATGCGGCATCCGACCAGTGCTGCTTCGATAAGTATACTTCCACTACCGCAGAATGGGTCCAAAAAAATGTCACGAGGAGTTGCCCTGGATAAGTTAACCATTGTCCTTGCAATGTAAGGCGTCATAGATGAAGGCGTCATAAAAGGCCTGTAACGGAGGGAACGTAACCCAAGACTTTTCCGGGCGGAACGGCCAAGACATAAGCCGAACAAGAACCAACCCTCTGTTAGGACTCCTATGAGAAGTTTATTTGGATTTTCCAGATTTACCTTTGCTCCAGTGATCTTCCTCACAGTTTCCCCCAGTACCTTCTCAAGAGCTAATGTATCAATTCTGTGAAATGTTGGTTTAACGCAACGCACTCTAACGGCGAACGAATCACTGGACGAAATTATTGAAGCAATGCCGGATTCATACGACGAAATAGCGGAAGAAATTTGTTTGAGTGAGAAAGGTAATTTCGCGATGAGCAAGCAACCATAGTGGCACATAGCGGCGCGCTCCAAAACGAAGCGAGCGGAGTCATAGGTGGTCTCAGCTATAAGAACTTGTTTTAAAGTTGAGAATTTAAAGGGGGAGCCGCTAGCCTCCAGCAACGCCTTACATTCTCCCCAAGAAAGAGCTTCATTTTCTCCTGATAATAAGAAAAAGAAGCGCTGTATCAATTTTTTAACGCACCAGCAATTAAAGAAGCTAGAGAGATAAGGCTTACATCACTTGGCACACTATCAGTTCCAACTATTTCCTTTGCACCCGCGCTAAGTATTCTGAGACGGGCTTCCCCTACTAGTAAAGGATGAACGCAGGCAACGTATATGTTTCTTGCACCCTGCCTAGCAGCTATGGAAACAGCATTAACCATAGTCCCCCCAGTACTTATTATGTCATCAATCACTAGCACGTCTCTTCCCTTAAGTTCCATTTGTTTCTCCTCAGTGACAATCTCCCCAGTATGCTTATCTCTCTCTTTTTTGAGGAAAGCGAAAGAACAACCGAGCATCTCTGAAACCAGTTTTCCTTCCTCTATCGCGCCTTCATCAGGCGCTAAAACCATAGGGTTCTTTAATGAGAAGTTCTTAAAGTGTTCCGCTATCAAAGGCACCGCGTTCAAGTCAATAAAGGGCATACCAGTACCATCAAATATACGTCTATTATGAATGTTTACGGTCACCACCATGTCGGCGCCACAATGCCTTAACATGCGGCACACATAACGCCCACTAACGGCCTCCCCTGGGAGGAACTCTTTGTCCTGCCGGGCATACGCGAAGTAAGGCACCACAGCAACGACTTTCTCTGCACCTTGCTCTACAGCAGTGTTAATGAGAAAAAAGAGCTCGAGCAGATTTGAGTTTTGAGGGGGAGGAGTCGACTGGACAATAATTACCTTGCGCCCATTAAGTGATGAAAGAAGACGTATGTAAAGTTCACCATCAGGAAAAAGTTTAGAGGATACTGGGACAATATTTACCCCAAGGACACGGGCTATCCTGACCGCCAGCATTTGAGAAGCGGATCCTGCAACAAGCACGGTGTTATCCGGCGTGTCCATCCGGGCCCTCCATTTCTTTCTCTAAATGGAGACTGAACACTTTCCCGTAAAAACTTTTTAGTTACTTTGTTGGGGGACGACTACTGTTATTTTTCTTTTGCGAAACTGAAAAATATCTCCAAGTTAATATAAATATAGGCGAAGGTAGACATCTTGAGGGCGTGTGAAGGATTATGATTAAGAACGCCTTGTTCTATGAGGTTAAGGACGATGGGACGGTTGTTTGTTTTCTTTGCCCTCAGAAATGCATTATTAAAGAAGGAAGACGAGGGGGCTGTGGTGTCCGAGAAAACAGAGGAGGAACGCTTTTCACTTTGGTTTATGGGTCAGTTTCATCAATGGCTGTAGACCCTATAGAGAAAAAGCCTTTATTCCACTTTTATCCTGGTTCGCCTATATTCTCCATTTCAACTGTCGGCTGCAACCTCCACTGCCAGAACTGTCAGAACTGGGAGATTTCGCAAGCATCGATAGAAAGTGGTTTTACAAGGGATTTCTCACCAGAAGAAATAGTTAGGCGTATTAAGGGAAGCGGCAGTAAATTTATAGCGTACACGTATAATGAGCCATTCATATGGTATGAATTCGTTTACGATGTGGCAAAACTTGCTCATCAGGAGGGAATAAAGAACGTACTTGTAACAAACGGCTACGTAATGGAGGAACCGCTCAGAGAAATTGCGCCTTACATAGACGCGGCAAACGTAGATGTCAAATCAATGAAAGATGAATTTTATAGAAAGATTTGCAAGGCGCCAAGCGTAAAGCCAGTGCTGGATAATATTCTTATTATGCAAGAGGAAGGGATACATGTAGAGTTGACTTACCTGATAATACCAACGCTGAACGATAGCGAAGAAGAAATAAGAGAGTTCGCCAGATGGGTTAAGGAAAACGCGGGATTAGATATGCCAGTTCACTTCTCAAGGTTTTTCCCCCACTATAAGTTGAGTAATCTTCCGCCCACACCTCCTTCAACGATAGCCAAAGCGTGGAAGTTAGCGAGGGAGGAAGGGTTACACTACGTGTATATGGGAAACATGCCTGGGGAAGGAGAGGACACTTACTGTCCGAAGTGTAACGAAAAAGTGATCGAAAGATACGGCTTCATAGTAAAGAAATGTAACCTTAAGGATGGCAGATGCCCACGTTGCAACGAAAAAATTGCAATTGTCGGGGAATGTAGGGAGACAAAATGGTGATTATCACGCAATGACGCCCACCCTCAACTTAAATTATAAAGGCGAAGCTTAAATCGGCCTTAACCAAAAGAATCATTACAATCGACGTCATATCGGACTTAAATAACAGAGGGTTGTTGGCGTAAGTTAGATGCCCGAAACAGCAACGCGCAAAAATGATGCTTTTTGAAATACAGAGTTTAACTGACTGGTCTCCATACTAAACCTAGTTTGTCTGCGTACTCGTATGCTTCCTTCATTTCTTTAACTGTTACTCTGCGATTTATTTCTCTGTAATCAGGGTTTTGAGGCACTAGGTAGTCAGGGTGATACTGCGACATTACATTCACGAGAGCCAACGGAGTGTTTTCAGCGATCCATTCCAAAATCGGCTTCGTGCAACAATCTAAATGTCCTGGCAGAACCAAGTGGCGTATGATCATGCCTGAAGTGCCTTCTACAACTGTCTCATCATATGCCAGCTTATGATTTCTTGATACTACTTCGAAGTAACGCTTAACCTTGGAGAGACGCTCAGCGCATTCGTCGTTTCCATACTTAAAATCGGGAAGCCAGAAATCCATGACGTCAAGCAGAAGAATAATTAGCTCTTTGCTACAGTAAAAGTTAGAGTTCCAAAGCTGAGTAATGTTTGTCTCCGTATACGCGAGATTTCTTATGGCTTCAAGGATTACATGAGCGGAAGGAGTTGGGTCTCCACCGACGTAATTTATGTTTCGTGCGCCTTCTCTCTTAAGGTGGCGAGCTAAACTAGCTAGTTTCTCTCCGTTTACCTCAACGCCATCTATTGCCGTAGAGATATCGTGGTTCTGACAAAAGACACACTTAAACGTGCACATGTTGAAGAAGATTGCACCGCCAGAGAGAAACTCGGGCGTTTGTGCCTGATGGCACTAGTGGAGCTTCTTCTCCAAAGTGAAGGAATGCTGAAGAGACGTACGCCTTTGCGTTAAGCTGACAGGCGCCATGTTTGCCTTCCAGTCTGTTCACGCCGCACCTTCTTTCACAGAAGTGGCAGCTTGCCAGTATTCGCCTAGCAAGCTCCAATTTTAGGTCTAAGTACGAGGTTTTCGGAGTGTCTAAATCTTTTAGATTAATTTTACCTTGGTCTACTTCTTTGAGAAGGCTACGGAACTTTCCACTAGCCCTTTGGTGTTGATGCCAGAGTTTGTCTGTTGGAACGTTGAGGTCGTCTTCAATTTCCACTTTTCTGGCCACAAGCATTTTAGCCGGTTTTTCATCTTTAAGGACAGCGTAGTAGCGCTTAAGTCGAGTTAGAACCTGCTCATTGCTCCAAACACTGATGGAGTCTGGCCTTATAGCACGCCACATGAACCTCATCCCGATAGGGTCTTCTA
>JAHLWW010000027.1 GCA_019057715.1 Candidatus Jordarchaeum sp. JNZ_1113 | reverse complement strand
ATCTGTTTTTATTTTTTCTTTGTTGCTTTATCGTTCCAAAAAAAGTTTTTACTTCCGAAACCATTTTAAACTTTTTTATATTGTTCATTTCTTTGTTGAGGTGGTTTTGTGAACTGGGTGCTCATCGAGAAAGACGGAAACTACTCCGCTATACCGACCCGAGTGATAAAGACAAACGAGATTTTAGGCAAGCTTTTCACAAGAGATAGGATACGTATACTCACGGCGTTGGCGGAGGAGCCAACATACCCTAAAAAACTGGCTGAAAAGCTCAAAATGAACAAACAAGTAGTATACTACCATTTAGATGCCCTAAAAAAGGCGGGTTTAGTCTATGTAAGCAGGAAAGAAGAGGTCAAGGGAGCGGTAGCAAAGTATTATTCCGCCAGCTTTAAGTCGGTCTCCCTGGTTTTCAGCGAAACGGGCTTAAACGTTAAACCTCCTCAGATGTTGAGCCTTAGTGAAGCAGTCACGAGTTTTCTTACTCCCTTCATTGAGAACGGTGAACTCAACTCTAAGATAATCGTAGGCAGCCCTGACGTTCACGGCCCTTACAGAGCTCAATCCCGAGATGCTCACTATGCGGTGGAGTTAGGAGTTTTCCTCGGGAGCGTCTCCGGCAGGTTTGGTGTCGGAATCGTAAAACTGGACACTGAGGTACGTGAAGATGACCTTAAAGGAAACATGATAATAGTCGGAGGACCCGTAACGAACATGGTTGCAAACAGAATAAATGATAATCTACCTCTAAGATTCGAGTTGAAAGAGCAAAACAGGATCTTTTCATCAATAACCGGGCGCACTTATTATGAAGACGAATGCGGGATAGTCGTGAAGTCAATCAATCCGTTTAACCCTCAATCAAGAGTACTGGTTCTAGCCGGGAAAAGGTTTCAGGGAACCAGAGCAGCGATACTAGCTGTAACGAAACACATAGATGAAGTCGCAAAAAATAACTCCTTTGATCCATCAATACCTGCACGTGTAATCATAGGTTACGACCTAGATGGAGACGGCATTGTGGACGACGTTGAGTTCCTAGAGTAATTATGATTCCTCTACTCCCTGAAGGATCAGGTACGCGTTATATGGCTCCCCACTTGTTATTTCCCCGCACATGTTACTTGTCATCATCTCCCTTACCTCATCAGCGTCTCTGGTATGACCTAGAACGTAGACTAGTTTTACGTATGCTGTCTCCGGCAGCATGTTGCCGCATGGTATGACGCCTATTTTGAGTAAGTCGCGTCCTCTCTCGTAGACGTTCATTCCCACGAACCCGTAAAGGCATTGCGACGTCATGGCGACAGCAATTCCATCTTTTACTGCTCTTTCAATCTGTGGTATTATCGTTTTGGGGCAATGCCCGAGTCCTGTACCTGCAAGAACTATTCCATGGTAACCTGTCTTCACGATGTGTTCTATGATGTCGGGTTGCATTCCCGGGTAAGTGTAGAGTAAAACCACTTTTGGGTCTATTTTTGAGTCTACCGTCACCTTTCCATGATCACTTCTACGTTTGTAGTCGTTTCTCAACATTCGTATTTTTCCGTTAGCGACGACGCCCAAAGGTATGTCCCCGATTGTTCTGAAGGCGTCTCTCCTGCTTGTGTGCATTTTTCTGACTCTCGTTCCTCTATGGATCAAGTTATAGTCGTCACTACTGCTTCCATGCATGCACACAACAACCTCAGCTATGTCACTTCTTGAAGCTACAATCGCGGACGAGATCAGGTTTATTGCGGCGTCGCTTGAAGGCCTATCACTGCTTCTTTGGCTGCCAACCAAGACTACGGGAACAGTGAGGTCCTTAAGCATAAATGATAGAGCCGCTGAGGTGAAGTGCATAGTGTCTGTTCCATGGGCAACTATTACGCCGTCGACTCCTCTATTGATTTCCTCCGCCACTTTTTTAGCTATCTGCACCCAGTACTCTGGTTGCATGTCCTCAGAGAAAATTTCGAAGAGAGAGACTGTTTCGAGGTTACATATCTCCTCGAGTTCTGGAACGGCGCTGAAAAGCTCCTGTGGTGTGAAGGCAGGTATAACTGCTCCAGTCCTATAGTCCAGCCTGCTAGCAACAGTCCCACCTGTTCCTATCAGGGATACAAGCGGCTTCCCCGGCTTAAACTCTACTTTTCTTTCAGGCAAAGCATAATGTCCTGGGCTATATCCAACCTCCTCGATTACTGTTTCCTCCGTAATTTTCACGCCTACGTTGTACCCTGTCTTAAGCTTTAACACCACATGTTCCTCGTCTCCGAGCTCGCTTCTCGGAAGAAGAATCCCCTCATAGGTAGCGTCAGGATTAATTATTCTCACGATACTCCAGATTTTTACTCCTGCACCCTCTAATTTTTTCCTCGCAAACCCATGATAGCCTTTTAACTGGTCATCGCCACTCATCCGCCGGCCCCCTCTCTAATTTTCCTTTTAAGGACTTCAGCCACCTTGCTCCCATCTATTCTTCCTCTCACCTGCTTCATGATCATACCCATCAAAGGGCTAAAAGCCCTCTCACCTCTCTCCTTAACAATGTCTATGTTTTCGCTCACAATACTGCCCACCAGCTCCTCTAGCTCTCTCTCGGAGAGAGGACTTATGCCCAGCTCCTTCAAAGCCTCCTCTACGCTAATACGTTTCTCCGCAAGCTTAGCGATTAAAGGCTCTATAGCCTCCTTAGCTATCCTGTTCTCTGAAAGTTGCCTAAAAACTTCCTTAAGCTCCTCCTCCGTAACCTCTTCTACTTTTACTCCTTCCCTTTCCAAGGCCTTAAGAGTTTGCAGAAGAACAGAAGCAACAAAGACTGGGTCAACTCTGTACTCATCGACGATCTCTCTGAAGAGGAAAACCTTTCCCTCAAGGATGAGCTTTTCAGCGAACTCCTCACTTATGCCGTACTCTTTAACAAGTTTATCTTTAATGTTCCATGGGTACTCTGGAAGCTTCCTCGCAACGCTATCTATCAATTCTGGGTTAAGCCTTATCGGAGGCGTATCAGTATCAGGATAAAGGCGTGCCCCTCCATGAAGCTCCCTGAGAAACTCGCTGTTTCCATTCTCCAAGGCACGCCTCGTCTCGTTCGGCACCCCCCTCAAAGACTGGCGCGCCCTCTCAACTACGATCTCTAGAGCTCTTTCTCCAGTCTCCCTAGGTGCTTTTACGAGCACAAAAGCGTCTCCCTCGTTAACTCCCAAAGTCAAGCGTAGCTCACTTATTTCTTCAGCGCTTATCCCATACTCCTCAAGGTTCTCGTCAGAATGAATTATACCTGCCAAACCAGTAACGGCATGTACTTTTTCAGCGATCTCCTTACCGAAACGCTTACCCGGCTGAACTTCAATTCCGAGTATGCCTGAAAACTTCGGAAGACGAACCGCCAAAACCCTTTCATCTCCTCTCTGCTTGAGTAATCTACTACGCGTTTTCCTAAACACTTCCGTCACGTCCTTAACGTCCAGCTTCAAATCCTCCTCCCTAACGCCTCTACGTGCAAGCTCATCCTTTATTCTGATAAGGGAAAGCTGCCGTATAACCTCGTTTCTAGCTAGCTTCGGAAGCCACTCCAGCTTCTGCACGCCCTTAATTTCAACTCGTGCCCCGTCCCTCACGCTGACATTCACGTCCTGCCTTATGGTTCCAATGCCTCGCCTCACCTTCCCCGTGCTCCTAAGTAGGAGTCCTATTCTGAAGGCTGCCTCCATAAGCTCTTCCGGCGTCTCTATGCAGGGCGCTGTAACTATCTCCACCAGAGGTATACCAAGCCTGTCAAGCCTGTAATAAACAGTATTCCTCTCCTCTCTAATCTTGCGTGCAGCATCCTCCTCTATACAGATCGTTTCTATCGGGACCTCCTTCCCGTTCACCGGTATGCTACCATTTAGCCCTATAATCAGCGTTCGTTGGAAACCGCAGGGGACGGAGCCGTCCAGGTAATTCTTACGACAAACATGAAGCTCATCAACGACATTAGCCTTCAGAAGCAACACCAGCTCCAGCCCTATCTCGAGGGCTTCATCAGATATCTCGAATGGCGGAGTTTGACGCGTACATGCAAGCTACATGTACGTTTCGTCTACCTCATATGTGCACGTGGTATCATAATAGCCCTCATAAATAACGGTCTTACCTTTCTCGTACTCCGCCAGCATAGCAGGGTCAAATTCCCCCATCTCCCCAAGAACTGGGCGGAAAAACCTCTTAACAGTAAAGTGCGGCGGATCATTCCTGAGGTTAGGAGGGCAACGACAGAAAAGCTTGCGTGTAGTAAGTAACTCCTGATGTATTTCTAAGCCAGCCTTAAACCCTACAGCTTTCCAGTCGATTTCTTCCTCTTCGCTCCTCAACAAGCTCACCTCATTTTTGTGGGCTAGCTCACATCTCCACCTTTCCACGTTTCGCTAATCTTCTAAAAATCTTTTTATCCTTACCCTTGACAAGTGAGAATCTCAGAGAAAGGGTGGACAAGAATGATTATTGCAGAGCGGGAGGCCGACTTAGAGAAAGAAGTTTGCAGAGAAATTATCAGACTGCTACTTGAAGGTAGGCGAATCGAAGAGGCTAAGCGGCTAGTATGTAGCCGTTACGGGTTAAAATTTGTTCCGAGCAACGTAAAAATCATGAGTTACGCCTCCTCCTCTGAAAAAGAGAAGCTTGTTCACGTTCTACGCAAGAAAAGTAGTAGGTCTCTTTCAGGCATACTTGTTGTCGCTGTTATGACTCCTCCTCTTCCCTGTCCCGGGGAATGCATTTATTGCCCTGGCGGTGTTTCCTCCCCTAAGTCCTATACCGGGCATGAGCCGGCAACCCTACGCGCCACGGAGAACTACTACGATCCATTTTTACAGGTCAAATCTCGCTTGGAGCAATTCAAGAGAATGGGCCACAAGGTTGAGGGGGGAAAAGTTAAACTTGTAATTATGGGAGGCACTTTCCTCGCATCCTCCGAAGCCTTCCAGGACTTCTTCGTGAAACGGTGCCTAGACGCTATTACCGGAGTCACATCATCTAGTTTGGATGAGGCAAAGGAGCTGGCGGAGAAGTCCAAAATAAGAAATGTGGGAATAACTATAGAAACCAGACCTGATTACTGCAAAGAACATCATGTAGATAGAATGTTGCAGCTGGGGGCGACGAAGGTTGAGCTTGGCGTTCAAACCGTTTATGACGAGATCTACTCTCTGATTCGAAGAGGGCACAGTGTAGACGACGTCGTCGAGGCCTTCAGGGTTGCGAAGGATGCAGGGTTAAAGGTCACAGCTCACATCATGCCAAACCTGCCGGGTTCCACGCCCGAGCGTGATATTGAGATTTTCAGGACAATTTTTTATGATCCTAGGTTCAAACCTGACAGCCTGAAAATATATCCCTGCCTCGTTTTGGAAGGAACAAAGCTTTACGATATGTATAAGAGAGGCGAGTATGAACCTTACCCGCTAGAAAACGTCGTTGAAGTAATTGCTCAGGCAAAGAAGATGATTCCTTACTGGGTTCGAATTCAGCGAATACAGAGAGACATACCCGCCAGACTAATAGTTGCGGGGGTTAAGAAAAGCAACCTCAGAGAGCTTGTTCTGAAAAAGCTTGAGTCTGAAGGTTCCAATTGCCGATGCATACGTTGCAGAGAGATCGGACGCTACATGCGCAAAGGCGGCACTCCCCCATCACCTGACGAAATAAAGCTTCACGTTGAAAAGTATAACGCCTCCGAAGGGGAAGATTACTTCATCTCGTATGAGACTGAGGATCGACGCGCTCTTGTAGGCTTTATCAGAATGAGAGCTCCCTCAGAGAAAGCTCATAGGCCAGAAGTGTCTGAAAAGTGCTCAGTGATAATTAGGGAACTTCGCGTCTACGGTCCACTAGTGCCTGTAGGCGAACATCTCGAAGACGCTTGGCAACATAAAGGGTACGGTGAACGCCTCTTAGCAGATGCAGAAAGGATTGCTAGAGAGGAGTGTGACGCAAAGAAAATTCTTGTGCTTTCAGGCTTAGGAGTAAAGGAATATTACTACAAGTACGGTTACGAGAAAGACGGGGTTTACGTTTCTAAAGGACTGTAACTTGCTGGTGCCCTGAGAACCCCTTTATTTTTTGATTTCGGCTATTTTCCCTGCTATGTCTCTTACCAGTTGTTCTGCTTGCCCTGGTTCTATGATGCATGCTGCGGCCGCTGGCCTGTCTATCCCGGCTGCCGCTCCTAAGTCTTCCTTGTTTGGGATGTAGACGTATGGGATCTCTTTTTCTTCGCATAATAGCGGGAGGTGCATTATGACTTCTGGCGGGTCAACGTTCTCTGCTATGAGAACCAGCTTTGCTATACCTCTCTCAACAGCTTTCGTCGTCTCGTTTGTTCCTCTCTTTATTTTTCCTGTGTCGCGAGCTATTTCAAGACATTCAAGGGCCTTTGACGCTATCTCGCTTGGTGTTTTAAACCTAACATGTGGCTTCGACAACGAGCCATCCCTCCTTCAGGCTCAGCCCTCATAAGGGTTTAGGATGAAAAAGCTCTCATTCCCTTATGAAGCTTTTGGTTTACCGGTCATTTTTAAGGTAGGTCTTTCGCCTTTAGCGAAGAGCGCGGTGTCCACGCCGCGTAGCTTTAACCACTCGGCGGTTCTTCCAGTTATCACTACTCGTGCCCGCTTGAGGTCGTCAACCCTCCTTGATCCAGTTAGGAACATTGTCACCTTCAGCTCTTTAATGAGCTTCTCCATTAAGCTACGCCCCTTATGATAATCTCTCCTATAAGCGGGTTCGAGGAATGGATAAGCGATTCCTGCCGCACTGGCGCCGACTGCAATCGCCTTAGCCACGTGAATGCCGCTTCTCACGCCTCCCGTCGCTATGACCTTAAGGTTTGTGGCTGAAGCGACCTCAACGGTGGTAACAACCGTCGGTATCCCCCAATCCCAAAAAGTTTTCCCCAACTGATCCTCACTTCTCCTTCTGAAATGCTCTACAGCAGACCAGCTAGTTCCACCCGCACCGCCAACGTCTATTGCTTTCACACCCGCCTCTTCTAAGAGGATTGCTTCCTCTAGCGCCACTCCACAACCAGTTTCCTTAACCATGACTGGAACGCCAAGCGCCTCGGCAATATGCTTTAAGCGTTCCAGGACCCCTCGAAAGATCGTCTCTCCCTCGGGCTGGATGGCTTCCTGAAGCGTGTTTAGGTGTACTGCTAAAACGTCAGCTTCTATCATAGAAACTATCTTCTCGAGTTCTTTTACGCTATATCCTTTAACCAGTTGTGGGGCGCCTATGTTAGCAATCTTAAGGGTTGTTGGCGCCTTTTCCCTCACCACGGAGAAAGTCTCTCTCAGACTTGCGTCTTCTATAGCGGCCCTTTGTGACCCAACTCCTATTCCTACTCCAAACTCCTCGGCGAGCGTTGCTAGGAAGGCGTTAATTTCTCCTCCCTTACGTGTTCCCCCCGTCATGGCAGCAATTATTATTGGCGCCTTTAGCTTTTTATTGAAGAGGCTTGTCTCCAAACTTACTTCGTCAAGATTAACTTCGGGAATTGCGCAGTGAACGAACTCAACATCTTCAAATCCTGCTGGCTTAGAAAACTGGACATTCTCCCTAAGACAAATTTCGATGTGCTCCATTTTTCTCTCCTTGGTCTTCGCAATGTGACCCAAACATCACCACATCCCTTTATGGCTTTACAAGCGTTCCAACTTTTCCGCCTGAGAGCGCCCGTAACACATTCCCAGCCTTCATTGCATTCATCACGATAACTTCAACTCCCATGGACGTTATAGCGATGATCTCCTGCAGTTTCCCCTTCATCCCGCCAGTAACGTCTATTCCACCCGACTCACCGGACTGAATAGTTATTTTTTCAAGCTCGGCGCGCGTTAGCTCTCTGAATGGTTTAGCTTCACCTTTCTTCGGGTCTGAGGGGTATATGCCGTCAACGTCCGTGCCGAATACTACTCTTGATGGGGATAAGAGCGCCGATAGATGTGAAACTATTTGGTCACCTGAAAGTATAGAGAAACCTTTCTCTTCATCTAGAACAGCGTCGCCCCATAGGACTGGAATAAGTCCCATCTTTAATGCTTCTTCAACGCTTCTAGAAAACATGGTGGCAATCCGTCCCCCTTTCTGTAGGGTGATTGCTGACGGCTGCAGAGGTAACGCTGGAACACCTGACGCTTGAAGGCTCTCCGCAATAATGTCGCTAAGCCTTCGCATTACCTGAACAGTCTCCACGAACCCTATAAGTTGAGTTTTTTCTCTAAATCCTTTATGAATGCCGTGTTTTTGGGCTATTGGGTGACCGAAAGAGCCTCCACCATGAACTATGACTAGGGGTGGGCATCCAGATCGGATGGCGGTAGCGACCTCTCCAGAAATACGCTTTACAATTCTTTTCCTTGCTGAGAAGGGCTTGCTCTTATCCGTCACCACACTTCCGCCAATCTTTAGTATAATTGGTTTCAGCATGGCCACCTCGCCGCTACGCCTCTTTAAATTCTGTTTCGATCTTAACTCCCTCCATAGAGACCCCGGTTATTATTGGGGTCCCACCTGCGTCTCTTATCGCGCCAGCCACAACACTGCTTTTATCCCTTGACGTCAACGCGATCATGCATCCTCCTCCTCCAGCGCCTGTTAGCTTAGCTCCATAAGCTCCGGCTCCTCTAGCTGCAAATATCAGGTTGCTTAAAGCTAGCGTTGAGACTCCTAAAGCGTCGAGAAGGCCCTGATTTATGTCCATTAGCTCTCCTAGCTCTCTAAGGCACCCTTTCCTTAAAAGTTGCAATCCCCTCATCGATATCTTACCTATAAGCCTTATTATGGGGTCAACCGTTTCCTTACACTTTTCCCTCCTCTCACGCACCTTTGCAACCCACTCTCCAGTGTTCCGTCTAACGCCAGTGTCTCCCACCACAAGGGGCACATCGCCGTCCAACTTAATCCTCTTTACTTGTCCACGCCTAAAAATAATGGCAGACCCATGCGTAGCTATGGCGTTGTCTACACCTGACGGTGTTCCGTGCACGTCCTTTTCAGCTTCAAATGAAATATCGTAAACTTCTCTCTTTGAGAGAGTTATTCCTTGAAGCGAACTTATGGCTACGGTTGCCGCTACAGCAACAGCGGCGGATGATCCCATGCCGGCTCCCGGGGGAATTTCCGACCAAATTTTCAACTCAAAACCATAGCTCAACCCATAATCTTCTTTTAGGCGAGAAATAATTGTCCAGATTGGCTTGAAATTTCCGATTTGCGTGGGCTCCTTATCTAATGCGAATTCAACTCGCGACTGGTATTCGCGGGAGAAAATACGGATCTTATTGCCTGAGAGCGGTAGTGCTTCTGCGAATGCTCGCTTATTAACAGCAACTACAACTGCCGGCTCCCCATAAACAACAGCATGCTCACCGAAATAATATCACTTTACCAGGCGCAGATGCGATAACCATAACTACCACCAAGTTTATTGAACTTTAACCTTTGCCTCAAAATCCTCGATCGATACTTGGAGCTCGCCTCCCTCTGGTAGTTCGCCTCTTTCCCTCAAAACCTGCCTCGCCAGCAACCAATAGATTAAGGAAAGCGCTCTTCTTCCCTTATTGTTTGTCGGTATGCATAAATCAACTTTTGACGTTGAATTATCAGTGTCGCAAAGAGCTACCGTTGGTATACCTGCCTTCTCTGCCTCTATGAGTGCTTGGGCATCCGTCCTAGGGTCTGTAACGACTACAACATCCACATCCACGTAGTTCGGAAGACTAGGGTTGGTGAGTGTTCCAGGTATAAAGCGGCCTGTCACTACTCTCGCCCTAGTTACCTCTGCAAACTTTTTAGCCGGCTTCTGCCCATACGTCCTAGTTGAAACAACCAGGATTTTTGAGGGTTCAAAGCGGGAGAGGAAGCGTGCCGCTATCCTAATCCTTTCATCAGTTTTTCTCACATCGAGAACGTAGAGTCCATCTGAGCGAACTCTATATATAAATGGGAGCATAGACTGAGTTTTAACTTGTGTTCCTATGTGGATTCCCGCTGCGAGATACTTGTCAAGCTGCGTTAGGAGCTCAGCCTCACTCATCTCGGAACACCTCTAAAAAACTTCTTCCTCCTTTCTTATTTTTTGCGAGAATGGAAGTATGTCGTCTATCAGGTCGGTGTGACTTAGAAGCATTCGTCTGCAGCAGTACCTCTTTAAACCCATGCTGTCAAGGATAGCCTTAGGCTCTTCTCCTTGACGCACTCTCCTAGCGTACTCCTCCCATTTATCTGCGATAAGTGCGCCACAAGTGAAGCACCTAATAGGTATTATCAACTTCAAGACCTCCAATAAACATGATAGTTCTTACCTATAACTCTTCTGTCTTCTGGCTCTCGCTCCGCGCCCTCCAAACTTCTTGGGCTCCTTCCTCCTTGGGTCAGAAACGAAGATTTTTGCGTCATAATCCATCATTAGCTCCCTGAGTTGAAGGTTACCTGAATACTCTAAGAGCCCTCTAGCGATGGCTGTCCGTGCAGCCTCCGCCTGCCCCATAAAGCCCCCGCCCCTAACGTCAACATCTATATCGACTCCCTCAGCTACTTCACGTGCCAGTATGAGCGGCTCGGAAATTTTCAGCCGGACGACGTCTGGCTTAATGAGTGGCAATGGAATCCTGTTTATTCTTACTCTTCCTTCTCCCGGCCTCACGATGGCCCTAGCAATTGCCGTCTTCCTCTTACCGCTTGTAACGACAACTTTAGCTTGGGGCTTTCTAGTTTTGCTCAAGATCACTACCTCCGCATGCTCCAGCCTACCTCACGAGAGATATCCTCAACACGAACAAATTTCGCGTTAACCTTACCGCTTATATGCGCGTCTGGTATTGTCTGTGCGTTAACTCCTGAAAGGAACTCAGGAATGCCTATGTATACTCTTAACCGCTTATATGCCTCCCTTCCTCGCGCCTTCTTCCATGGTAACATGCCTCTGATCGTCCGTCTAACTAGCCTGTCAGGTCTCCTGTAGTGTATTGGCCCCTTCCATGGAGCGGTAATCGTCCTTATCTGAAGGAACTTTTTATATTTTTCTTTAATAAATCTTGGATTTCCCGTCACCACCGCCTTTTCGGCGTTTATTATAGTGACACGTTCTCCGTTAAGAAGATGCTTCGCTACAACACTGGCCATTCTACCAAGAACTAGGTCAGTTGCATCGATAACGATGGAGTCTTCCATGCCTCATCACCTTTTCAAGTAATTATTTTAACATCGCTGCCCTTAGGGTTCCTCTTCATGAGCTCGCTAATCGATATACATTCTCCTCCAGCACTTCTCGTTTTCTCTATAGCAGCTTCAGAAAACGATAGGGCCGCTATACAGAGCTTGTGACTAAGAAATCCTGACCCAAGCACTTTACCGGGGACAACTACGGTATCCCCATCTTTCGTACACCTGTTTATCCTTGAAAGGTTAACTGCTACCCTGTTTCGTCTAGGCTTCTTCAGTCTTTCAGATATGTCCTTCCATATTTTCGCCCTCTCAGCCTTCGCCATTTTTTCGAGGGCGACTATCAGTCTTCTAACGTTAGGGTCGGTTGGACCGGTAACCTTCAATGCGCTTCCTCCTTAACTGCTATAGATAAGCCTTCCTCTAAATCGGAAAGCTTCCTTAAAAGTATGTTAATCGCCACACGAACTATATCGCTAGGTGGAAGTGCCCCCGTAGATTCAACGTTGAAGATGAAAGACTTGTCATCCCAAGACACCTTTATAGCGTCAAAGCGGCAGCTCTCCTCACATGACTTACACAATGAACAATCAAAAATATTTTTTACGACCAGCTTTTCCCCCTCAATCGCCAGAACCTTCTTCGGACAAAAGGATACGCAGTCTCCGCATCGAAGACACTTTTCTTGGTTGATCTCTAGAATTGGCATATACTTGTATGCGCAAGTTGAAACCGGCTGCCACTTAGCATGAACCTTACCCTTTCCCAACTTAGCGTGTGCCTCTAAAACTATTCTTTGACCTCTAGCCATCTTCGCGATAGGTATTTTGTCACTAACTGGTCGCACAACAGGGTCCTGAGACTGCAGGTCACTTGAATAGACGATCACCCCCTCCTCCTCCGCCTCTTTCTCCAAAGTAAGCGTCAAAGTGCACTTAATGCACCCCTCCCCTTTACAGTCACACTCCTCAGGTAAAACGTAGCTTTCCAGATCTGTTACAAGCGGAATAAGTCCTAACCTATGTGCCAGCATTTCATCAAAAACAGGGGAGGTGTTCTCGATTATTATCACCTCATCAATAGCCATTGACGGGACTTCCGCTAGCATTACTCTGCGAAGCGCATTAGCCACGGAAACGTCCACTCCTTCCAAAATGAAGCGAAACTCGTTTCCTTCTAGCCTAATTATCTTAACGTTCAATGAATCACCACCAGTATAAAAAGGGGAATTACACTCTACGTCCTCTTCTCCCACCGGGTTGCCGGGTTCCGTCGTGAGGAATAGGCGTTACCTCTTCTATTCTCCCTATTCTTAGCCCTGCTCTGGCCAGCGCCCTGATCGCCGCTTGCGCCCCTGGCCCAGGGGTCTTTGGGCCGTGGCCACCGGGAGCCCTTACCTTAATGTTAATCCCGACGATACCCTTCTCCATAGCCTCTCTAGCCGCTCTGAAAGCTGCCTGCATTGCGGCGTAGGGTGAGGACTCCTCTCGGTCGGCTTTAACGATCATTCCTCCACTATATCTGGCTATTGTCTCGGCTCCTGTTAGATCAGTTATGGTAATTATAGTATCATTGAATGAGCTATAAATGTGGGCGATACCCCACTTTGCCTTCTTTTTCTCTTCAGCCTTCCCGCTACTCATCATTTAACACCCTTTTCTCCTTTTCCATTCATGCTCCTGTTAGCGCTTTACGTATCGGGTGATCGGAATTCTTGAGGGGTGACGTAGGAGCGTAATCGATCTTATCCTCAAGCATCCTATCCACAATGTAACTTGGCCGCGTCACCCTTCTTCCTGCCACCGCTATATGTCCATGCGTTATAAGTTGCCTAGCTTGATAGACGGACTTTGCAAGTCCTTTCGCCACCACAAGTGTTTGCAGCCGTCTGTCAAGAAAGTTTTCAACGGTTAAAGCTAAGACGTCATCCAATGTGGAATCCGGAGGAAGTATACCCCATCTGTGAAGTTTACTGACGATTTCCTTTCTCTGCTTCTCCCTCTCTTCTTGCGGTAACGCCATAGCTTTTCGAGCTCTCTCCCTGAAACCACGAAGGATGGCCTGAGCTCGCCAAAGTTCTCGCTTATTTCTCAGCCCATACTTGCCTACTAAGGTTATTTCTTTGTGGAGGCGCTCCTTATCCCAAGGCTTACGCGGAGTAATATACTTTTTCTTTGATCTCTTTATGTCGCCCATTTAGAAGCACCCTTTTCACTTCTTCTTTCTATGGACACCTACAGTTCGTCCTTTACGACCGGTGGTCTTCGTTCTTTGTCCTCGAACCTTCAATCCAAGAGCGTGACGCACGCCCTTCCAGCATCTAATCCTCTTCATGAGCTCTATGTCGTTCTTAATGGTTAACACCAAGTTGGAACCAGTGAGATGTATATCCTTACCTGTATCTAGGTCCTTACGGCGATTCAACATCCATGAGGGGACATTAACGGAGGCAGGATTCATCAATGCCTCCTCTATCTTTTTCACTTCCACGTCTGTCAGGAACCCCAGCCTCTTATCAGGGTCCATATTTAAGGCTGTCAGTATAGCGCGCGCCATCCGCGCACCTACTCCCTTTATCCCTGTCAGCGCATGCTCCAATCTGTTACTTCCATCCAAATCCGTTCCGGCAATCCTAATTATATGCCTATAGCCTGCCGTCGACAAAGTTCACACCCTTTCAGCCTTAGAGAGGAAACCGCATAATCGTCAAATAAACTTTACGTTCTCCCCACGTTGAGCTCTTTACGTGGACACGTATTTAAATCAGTTTTTATGTTGGTTTTTTAAAGGTGACGTAGAGTTGTCTTTATCCGGCTTAAAGGCAGTTGTGCTCTTCAGCGGTGGTAAAGACTCGAGCTTGGCTTTGCTATGGGCACTTAACCGCCAACTAAATGTTGAAGCGCTCATATCAATGATCCCAAGCAGAGAAGACAGCTACATGTTCCATGTGCCAAACATTAACCTAACTGAGTTGCAGGCAAAAGCCGCTCAGCTCCCTTATATTTCCTCTTCATCGTCCGGGTTGAAAGAGAAAGAAGCGTTGGAGCTTGAGAAACTGCTCGAAAAACTTGACGTAGACGTGGTTGTTTCAGGAGTCATTTCGAGCGAGTATCAAAAGAATCGTATAGACGCCGTTTGTGCGAAGTTGGGGCTAAAAAGCTTGACGCCGTTTTGGCATGTGAATGAAACAATTCTGCTCTTAAACCTCGTGAACTCTGGTTTCGACGTCCGTTTTTCCGGTGTTTACGCTTTAGGATTCACACATAACTGGCTTGGGAGAAGATTAGACCACAGCGCCATCGCCGACCTAATCCTTCTTAAGAAAAGATACGGGGTCAGCATTGCGGGTGAAGGGGGAGAATACGAGACCGTGGTGTTAGACGCTCCTTTCTTTAAGAGTAGGATTAAGGTTGTCGAGTCAGAAATTTGCTGGGACGGCTACCGGGGGCAATTCTTAATTAAGAAAGCTGAGTTAACTGAGA
>JAHLWW010000026.1 GCA_019057715.1 Candidatus Jordarchaeum sp. JNZ_1113 | reverse complement strand
ATCTCTCGCAGGCTTCGCTGAGCGTCAGCAACCTCTCAATCATCATACAAATAAATGTTAAGAAGTGTTATATAAAGTTATCTATTCAGGAACTGCTGCAACCCCTCGTTAGAGTCTTTTTGCTTGTTTAAGTGTCGGTATGTTTGTGGGCCACCTTAGCGTTAAATTTTACAATGAGGGAGGGGCGCAAGCTACCTAGGTAGGTGCCTGCCAACGTGGTAATATGAGCTCGTCAGCTTCAGGGTTACAGGTTTACAGTAGGCTGGTGGCTTATAGCTTAGTGCTGGTTGGAAAAATTGGTGAAGTGCGCGCTATTCCAGTATTTCGTCTAGTTCGGATACGCGTATGATTGATACCTCTTTAATGTCTTCGAAGTGTTTTTCGTTGTCGAGTACTACTACGGGGGCTGGGCTTTCCTCTGAGAGACGCAGTGAGAGGGCTGCTGAGGAGAGGTCCCCCCACGGTTTTTCACCATATTTGAGCTTTAGCATTCCGAGCTTAATTGTCGTTTCCGTGTCGTAGACCACGCTGAATGTGGTGTAGGCAGACCTGACCACCTGTTCCGGCTTCACGTTCCTGGCGGTGCCTTGCTTCTCCTCTATGATCCTGCTCATTACTTTATATGCTTCTGCGAGGTTGTTTGGGTGCATGTATATTCTAATTTCACCGTTTTCATGTTTTAGGACGGCTTTCCTAGCTTTATCGGAGCCGGCCTCGCTGGTGAATAGGAGTAGGAATGGGCCTGTATCGAAGACGAGCCTTCTCACCTGGAACCCCGCCGGAGAAGTTCTTTCTCTCTTTGATCCTCGCCTCCTCCCTTCAACTCTTTTTCTCGCTCCTCAAGCAGGACTTTAGCGGCTTCCGCTCCTTCAAGGAAGCCGAAGAGCTCAGAGATTCGGGGTGTCCGCTCGATCAATAGTCTAGTTTCATCGATGGGTTTAAAGGTGACCTCAACCCCCTCCCTGTACCCATACTTCTCCCTTATCTCCTTCGGTATAACCACTTGACCCTTACTGGAGATCTTCGCCTTATACTCCATAAAGTTCACCAGGAAACAATCAGTAAGGAGCCTTTAAAAAATCTTACGTCTTACTTCTAACGGTAAGACCAATTCTAACTGGTTTTACCGTTAGAGTGCGCTTCGCCCGCTTAGGAAGCTTAACGTGCTTAACCCCCCTAAGCAGCCTCTCCGAGGCTTTACAAGGAAGGCCACCGCCAGACGCCTTTCCGAGAAGACGATTATTATTGTTTAATTCTCATCTATCGGATTTTTCGCCCGCTCTCCCGCCTAGCTCTCTAAGAGAGACTAATTAGCTTTGAAAAATACGTCCATCCCAGCCTAAAAGAGCAGCATTGTAAGTGCAGCTCAACCAATCTTTTTCATAGAAAGCACCTCAAATGCTTTGAAAACGAAGCGGGATGCTTGAGCACCATCTTGGGCTATTCTGTAAACAGTTCTTATGAATCTGAGCAAGGGGAATCTCTTTGATGATGAAAGAAAAGAGAGCATAGATGTAATGAGTTAAACAGAAAAGTTTAGGAAAATCCTTTAAAGGTTAAAACTTCAATTTTTTTAAAGGTGATTGTATGAAAAAAATTGAGAAGATGAAGATGAAACTGGAAGAGTTAAAGCCTCTTTTAAGGGAGAAGTTTAAGGTTAAGTCTATTGGCATTTTTGGCTCTTACGTTAGGGGTGAGGAAAAAAGAGGGAGTGATCTCGACGTTTTGGTCGAGTTTGATGAGTCGGCAGAGTTAAGCCTTTTGGATTTTATTCGGTTAGAGAATTATTTAAGTGAAGAACTAGGGGTCAAAGTGGACTTGGTCGAGAAAAGCGTCCTGAAGCCGAGAATTGGAAAACATATCTTGGAGGAAGTTGTAAACATATGAAGAAGGAATTTTTAGACTACGTGGAGGACATAGTTGAAGCCATGGAGGACGCCATGAGTTTCGTAGAGGGGATGAATTACGATGATTTTATAAATGATAAAAGGACAATCTACGCGGTCATTAGGGCCTTGGAAGTAATTGGAGAAGCAGTTAAAAAGATACCGAACTCTGTGAGAAACTCTTATTCCCAAATACCTTGGAAAGACATGGCCGGAATGAGGGATAAGTTAATCCACGAATACTTTGGAATCGATTTAAAAAGAATATGGAAAACCATTAAAGAGGATATTCCTAATCTGAAACCCTTATTCGAAAAAATTCTAAAAGATCTTGAAAAGCAACTCTAGATTATCTTGCAGCTTAATTTAAATTTCCTTCATGTTCTACTAGTTTAATGTTGAAGGGGCCGGCAGTAGGCTACATGAACAGACATAGATACCCCCCTCTTTCTCTAATTCTCTAATCCCCCGATTCAACGAGTAGTATTTGGTTATTTTCCTTCGCCCACCTTTAAGTCTTCAGTCTTCATAAAGTTAACAGATCACAAAGCTCCTTAACACTTTCACCTGCCTTAGCCTAAAGGGCAGCACGGTAAGTGCGGCTCAACCGCAAACGAAAGAACTATAGAGGCGCCAAGAAGATTGAGGTATGGCGCTAGGACATTTTGAAGTCTACCCGCTAAAGGCCCCTGGGAACAAAACATTAAATCTTTTTTCATAGACAGCACCTCAAATGCTTTGAAAACGAAGCGGAAAAACTACGAGAAAAAAGAAAGGAAGTAAAAAGAAGGGTGCTAACCAATAAGCTTGGAAGGCGAGGGCATCTAACAGCTGGTAAAGAGCTCTTGACTCACATGCCAGTTTAGGGGTTAGTGGGTGTACTTGAAAATGCCCGTATGTAGTTGGTAAGCCACTTGCGATAGACGTAGCGGTGCCTCTTGCAGAAATTCAGTTGCACTTGTCCCTCCATTTCGCAGTAAGGGCAGCGAGGAGAGTCGCCTTGCTTGAAATCTTTTAATGACCACTCAAATTTCTAGCCTCCGTAATAAAAGTACTATAGATGCTATCTTTAAACATATTTCTTCGTGATTTTGAAATTCTCTCGAATTTGCCCTTTAATTTTTATATTTTCTATTTGGGTGCATATTATAAACAATGTACCATACGTTATTGATGGCTTCGAACCGCTGAGAGAGGTTAAGAATGTAACAAGCTTAGTGGCAATACTACTTGCGCTCCTCTTTTTGTATAGTCTTTTTGTGTACTCTCAAAGCAACTCAAAGGTCTCATTCAGAAGTAATAGACTCCTTCTGACGGTATGTGTGTGAAAGAAAAACTCAGCATCTCTTTTCAGAACAAACGTAATCCTTCGCTATTTTATCTTAGATTATCCTTGATGTTCCTTAGAAAATACTTCTTATACTCTTCTTTTCTTTTTCATTAAGGTTTTCGGTCTCCATTATTTTCCTGTAATTTTCTAGCGGAAACTTGGAGTCTAATACAAATAACACCAACTGTAGAGTTAATAGGAGCACTGGAATTTTACCATCACTTTCGAATTCTAAAAATA
This sequence comes from Candidatus Jordarchaeum sp. JNZ_1113, assembly GCA_019057715.1. GTDB lineage: Archaea > Asgardarchaeota > Jordiarchaeia > Jordiarchaeales > Freyrarchaeaceae > DTBI01. The sequence goes on along the minus strand of JAHLWW010000026.1, from coordinate 11,808 downwards.
TCTGGAGAAGCTGATCCGAGAGAATGGCTTCAAGAGCCAGCTCACCAAACAGTCCTCCCTCAGAAGGTACAATAAGCATTTTGTTCAGGGTTTGTTTCTTTTACTATTAGTGATGAAAATATTTCAAAAATTATTGTTCAATAAAGAAGGAGTAAAAGCTTTCCCGCAACGGTTAGTTACCACCACTTCGCGCTTAGCTTGCAGCTGTGAGGGTTTTCGTTTTTGCCTGGCTTCCGAAAGACGAATAGGTGCTCGTGATATATTAGGAGGAAGTCTGACCAGTAGCGTTTCCCCTCCGGCTTTTCAACCCAGCATTCCTCTGCCGTCCTCATCAGGCCCACCCACTTCTCTCTGCTTTTCTTTACATTCCACTGGCATTTTATGATGTCTTCTCGGAGGATGAAGCCTGCGTCCAAGAACTGCTGCATCACCCTGAAAGCCACCGGGACGTAGTGTCTGTGCTTCCTCGTGTCGCCCACGAGGACCGCGCAGAACCTTCCAGGTTTGAGGACTCTGAAGCTCTCCTCAGCCACCTCCCGCATCCCCCTAAGATACTCCTCTAGGTTGTACACTTGGGAGAGGTCCCCCTCAATCTTCTTCTGCTTAGAGTACGAGATTATGTTTGCGTAGGGGGGGTGTGTGGCTATCAAGTCGACGGATTCATCCTCTATTAGGTCGAGGTTTCTAGCGTCGCCGTGGTAAACTTTGATGTCTGGCTCCTTCCAGTCTGAGGAAGGCTGATTGCAGTTAAAGTTTAGCCTGTCAAGTGCCAGAATGCACGCCTCGTAGTTTATGTCTACGCCGATCGCGTTCCTGCCCAGGAGCTTGCACTCGACAAGAGTTGTTCCTCCACCACACATCTGGTCTAGGACGAGCTCGCCGGGCTTACTGTAGCGGAGTATGAGATTACGGGCAACTCTGGGGGACCAGTTCCCACGGTAATCCCCTCTATGCGTGGCCCAGTCGCCCCTATCCGGAAAGCTCCAAACCGTGGTGGTTTCAAGGCTGAACTCTTCAGGCTGGTAGGCCTCAATTCTATGAGGCTTGCCTACGTGAATTTTTGTATCTTCAATGACGATCTCGCTACAAGACTTAGCATACTCAAGATATTCATTGAAAGTTACTAAACGCATCTCCACACGACAACCTCCTTCCCCACTGAAGCCTAAACGGTGAAAGTTATAAACCTTAACAACGACAAAAGTCGAATTAACCGATTAAAAGGGATCACGCTGGAGCAAACAATACTGACTCATCAAAAGGTCAAAAACAGGGGGATCATAAAGAAAAAAGAAGAGCCCAATGACGGGGTCTGGATGCGGAGCGAAGAACGCCCGAATGTTAAAGAGAGGCTGCCGGAATACAAGTGGAAGAACACTTAACCAAAATCACGGCCATCGCTGTTTTCCGTCCTTGCAGTGAGCTTTCTGTTCCACTTTATGACGATTCCGTTCCACGCTGTAAAATGGCACGTTTAAACTGCGTCTATTCGAAAAACACATTAATGCCGGGATTGGAAATAAACCTCCCGCCTTTATGAGTTCACCTCATTTTCACATCCTTACGGCTTCCTTCAATTGAGAGGGTAGCCCTCCCATAATACCAACTGTTACCCGATGAGTTGCTTTCTCCCTCAAAGGCTCATCAGAAATCTTTCAAGTGGCTTCAGGAATTTAAACAGCCATCCATTTTCCTTGCGACTTCTCCCTTGCGAGGGGGGTCTTACAAATGGGAGGAACACTCAATTTCCAGAAACCGCAGCCATTTTAATCATTATTATGTTAATTCATTAGCAGCGTTGACCATCAGTTGAAATAAGTGAGAGGAATGTTTATCGTTCTCTTCCCTCTCACATTTAAGTTAAGTGTTTCTATTTTTTTTTACAGGAGAGACTCGAGCTTCTCCGTCAAAACTAGATGCATGAACACTTGAAGGCTCGCTGAACACTAATAAGCAGAACATCCCTGAGTAACTGGGTTTAATACAACGCTACCTACTGGGAGAGCTGTAAACACAACATCTCCGCATCCCTTATGTAGCCTTTCCAGGGCATTCATGCGGGAAGCCGCCGGCCGCCTTTCTCGGACAGGGTGTTGTTACTGTTTAATTCTTCCCTGCTGGCTTTTTCGTCTCCGCTCCTCCGCGAGCTCTTTAAGGAGAGGGATTATTCCTCCTTTAAGAATCACGTTTTTGATGTCTTCTGAGAGGGGGGTTGCCTTTAGAGTGATGCCTTTTGTAATGTTTCTAATTTCCGCCTTCTCGATGTCCACTTCCGCTTCGTCTCCGTTGTCGAACGCCTCAGCTACTTTTGAGCATGAGATCACCGGTAGCCCTATGGCGACGGCGTTCCTGAAGAATATCCTCGCGAAGGACTCCGCTACGACAGCTCCCACTCCGAGAGCCTTAATGGCTTGGGGCGCGGTCTCCCTGCTTGACCCACAGCCGAAGTTTGCTCCCGCAATTATCACGTCGCCCGCCTTAACCTTGGCCGCGAACTCGGGATTGACCACCTCTAAAACGTGCTTCTTCAATTCTTCTAATGGCAAGTCCATGTACTTTCCGGGGGTTATCAGGTCTGTGTCGATGTTGTCTCCAAACTTCCAGACCGTACCCTTAATCTTCAACCTTACACCACCTAGTACCTTCTCGGGTCAGCTATCTTCCCCTCAACGCATGACGCCGCAACGGTTGCCGGGGATGCAAGGTAAACCTCTGCGTCATAGCTCCCCATCCTCCCCCTGAAGTTCCTGTTTATCGATGCTATGCAAGTCTCTCCCGATGCGAGGAGACCCATATGGGCTCCGAAGCACGGCCCACAACCAGGGTTACATATGATCGCTCCTGCACCTATAAGCGTGGCCAGGATTCCCTCCTCCATCGCTTCCCTATATGTTTTCCATGATGCGGGGATCACTAGAAGCCTGACGTCCGGGTGGACTTCCCTTCCGTTTAGGATCTCGGCGGCTACGCGTAGGTCTTCGAGCCTACCGTTCGTGCAGGAACCTATAACCGCTTGGTCGATCCTTTTTCCTTCAAATTTTGAGACGGGGTGAACGTTGTCCACTGTGAATGGTGCAGCCACCTGTGGTTCTAAGCCCGACAAGTCCTCCATGTAAACCTCCTCGTACTTGGCGTCATCGTCCGCTTTTAAGGCTTCAACGTCTTTAACACTTCCTTCGAGGTACCTCATGGTTTTCTCGTCTGGCTCGAAGAAGGCGAACTTAGCCCCCATCTCCATAGCCATGTTGCACATGGTCATTCTTCCGTCGACGCTCATCTCCTTAGCCATGCTTCCCACGAACTCGACGGACTTGTACTGGGCGGCTTCAGACGAGTATTTGCCTATAAGGTAGAGAATGACGTCTTTCGCTGAAACCATGTATGGCAGCTCCCCTTCAAGATCAAACTTTATGGTCTCAGGCACCCTGAACCAGAGCCTTCCAGTAGCGAACACGTAAGCCATCTCGGTGAACCCTATACCCGTCCCGGCAGCACCCAAGGCGCCATAGGTTGTCGAGTGGGAGTCGGTGCCGACGATGAGCATTCCCGGTGCGACGTGCCCTCTTTCAACCATCACTTGGTGACAGATGCCGGCTCTCTCCCCGTAATAGTTTCTTATTCCAAGCTTCTTAACGGCGTCCCTAACCAGCTTGTGGATGCCTGCATACCTTTCATTCGGGGCTGGAACAGCGTGGTCCAGCACTGCAACTATCTTGTCGGGGTTCCAGACGCTGTCTATCCCCGCTCCGAGCAGGGTCGTGTAGACGGCCGCCAATCCCTCGTGGACCATGGCGCAGTCTATGCTTGCAGTAACGTACTCTCCTGGAGAGACAACCTCTCTGCCTGACGCCCTAGCTAGGATTTTCTCCGCCATAGTCATTCCCATGCTCCCGCCCACCTACATTAACTCTCTTAAGATGGCCTCCGCCACTTCCATGGTTTTCGCTGTCCCGCCCATGTCTGGGGTTAGGGTTTCTCCTTTCCTATAGACTTCCGCGACAGCCTTCTCAAGCTTCCCAGCGTCCTTCTCCATGCCGAGGTATTCAAGCATCATGACGCATGAGAGAATAGTGGCTGTGGGGTTTGCGATGCCTTTACCAGTTATGTCAGGAGCTGAGCCGTGAACTGGTTCGAAGTAGGCGTGCTTATCTCCTATGCAGGCGCTCGGCGCCATTCCTAATCCCCCCATGAGCTCCGCTGCCAGGTCAGATAGTATGTCCCCGAACATGTTGGTGGTGACGATCACGTCCATCTCTCTTGGGAACCTGACTATCCTCCTAGCCATGTCGTCCACGTAGAAGTGTTCGTATGTTAGCTCGGGGTGCCTTCTAACTTCTTCCTCCACCATCCTTTGGAACAGACCCCCAGTCTCCCTGAGAACATTGGACTTCGTCACGCAGGTCACCTTTCCCGGGAACCCCTTCCTCTTCCTCTTCAATGCCTCCTTGCATGCGAACTCAGCTATTCTCCTACACCCCTTAACGGTGTACAGCCCAACGGCGAACTTTCCCTCCCCGTAATCAGCGAACCTTCTACCCAGAATATCCTTGTAATCGGGCATTCTCTCCGCTAAGAGGGATATGTCTCCCTCCCTCCCAGGGTAGAAGTCCTCAGTGTTCTCTCTAATTATAACGAAGTCCACTCCTTCAGGGTTCTTTATCGAGGTTAAAACTCCCTCGTAATACTTTACTGGTCTAACGTTTGCATAAGTGTCGAAAAACCACCTTAAGTAAGCTAGAATGATGACGCTCGCCTCCCCACTTGCTCCAAACAGAACAGCGTCGGCAGAGTTGGTTAGCTCCATCGTTTCCTTTGGGAACGGGGTGCCATACTCTTTAAGCGCCTTCTCTCCGCATGGAGGCTTAACTATCTCCAAATCCACCCCCATGTTCTCCAGCACATAGCAGGCAGCGTCCACAACCTCAGGACCAATCCCGTCGCCTCCCAAAGCCACAACGGTCTTCATCACACTCCCCTCCAAAACCATTTAGTATTCCCCAGAGCAACCTATAATGTTTTTCTAACTGCTGACTGTTGCAGTCACCAAACAGCCACCATTCAGGAAACATTCATTCTCCTTTCTTTCACAACAACATACTCGCTCTCCGCTACACTTCCGCAGAGAGGATATTTCAAAAATTCATCGTTAAAACACGAAATCAAAAAAGCACCACTGCACACATGGAAGGGATTATCGCCGGTACTTGAGGTATAACTTTACTGGCACTTGCGGAGCCCTGTTCTCGCTGTAATTCCCCCTCTTATGCGCTCACCCCTATTTGGAAGGTTTCTCGTTGTGGTGGTTTCAAGGCTGAAATCTTCAGTTGAAAACCTCAAAATCATGATGCTCGTCGACGCAAGTTTCGCGTCTTCAATGCTCTATTAACGTGCTCAAGATAGTCGTTGAAGGTTGCCAGTCACATCTTCACACGTGAATCCCCCTTCCCGCTAAACCCGAAATAATTATATAAACTTTTGATGGAACCGCTCAAAGGTAAAGGTTTCTGCTACTTCCAACTTTGCATCGTAGGGAACATCCCCCGAAACCAATAGAGAAACATAATCTTTCATCATGGTTTTTAGAAAAACATATTTTTGAGTGCTGGCAATAGTTTTTGATTGCTCATCTTTGGGAGGGGAGGTGTGATTTTGTCTGCAGATGTTATTGACAGGTTAAAGGATGACATTGGTCCCGAGTATGTTACTCAGATGTATGATCCCGCTTCCGGTATGCGTGCTGTCATCGTTATTGATACTACTACTTTTGGCGTTGCCGCCGGCGGCATCAGGATGCTCCCGGACATAACTACTGAGGAGATTATCCAATTGGCTAGGGTTATGACGTACAAGTTCGCCGTTCTCGACATGCCTGTTGGAGGCGCCAAGTCTGGGATATTCGCTGACCCATCTTCCCTGATAGGGACGGGATAATCGCTGCCTACGGGCGCCATATCGCACCCTTCCTCAGGCAGTTGATGTATGTTCCCGGCGCCGACATGGGGACCTCCGACAGGGATGTTGCGAGGATATATGAGTTTGCGGGAGTGAAGGAGTTAGCTCCTAGTGGGCTGACGCTCAGGGAGAAAGAAGGTATGCCGCTTGAAGACCACCTGACAGGCTACGGAGTGGTTGTCGCTGCTAGAACGGCGTGCGAGCTTATCGGCATGAGCATGAACAGGGCGACGGTGGCCATTGAGGGGTTTGGCAAGGTTGGGGGAGGAGTGGCACGTTACATGGCCCGATTTGGGGCGAAGGTTGTCGCGATATCCACGGTTGAAGGCGCCGTGTACAACCCTGACGGCTTGGAGGTCGAGAAAATGCTCGAGATGAGGAAGAAGCTGGGGGACAAGGTTGTCCTAGAATACGAGAAAGGGGAGCACATGAGGAGGGAGGAGCTCTTCGCCCTTCCAGTTGACATCCTTGTGCCAGGAGCCAGACCCTACAAATCTGACGGAAGTCTAGTTAAAGTGCTAAGCTACTTCCAGTTGACATCCTTGTGCCAGGAGCCAGACCCTACGTTATCAACGAGGGAAACGCGAACGAAATCCAGGCGAGGCTGATAGCCCCCGGCGCAAATATCCCGGTAACAGATGAGGCTGATGAAGCCCTGATGAGGAGGGGTGTGGTCGTCTTGCCGGACTTCGTCACCAACTCTGGAGGCGTGATCGCTGCCACGCTAGACAGAATGAGCGCCACGGAGGAGCAAGCATTCAAAGTCGTTGAGGAGAGGATATCCTCCCTAATAAGAGAGGTCCTGTCCAAGGCTCTAGGGGAGAAAAGGTCACGCTACAGAACCCAACGGCTAAACCCGGGTTTAGTTCATTTAAAAACCGGTGGGTCAAGTTTCTGCTTTCGTCAATTCAAAAAAAGGCTTCCCGCGTCTTAAAGTTCCTTTTTTCATCACATAAAAAATAAATTTCGTCAATCACCTATTTTTTCTGGATAGGTGGGGGATAGGCGTGTTTGAGTTTGAAAGTGGCTTGGAGGGGGCATTTGAAGAGGAGCCTCGTGTGAGGAAGGATGTGGCGGAGAGGCTCGTGGAGTACGTTGAGAGAGGATTCATGATCCCGGAGTCCATGAGGAAACTTGTCGAACTGCTAGACGATAGGGATGAGGAGGTACGTGGCTACGCGGCTTATGCGCTCGCAAAATATGCTATGCGAGGAGTAACCGACCCAAATGTGCCGAAAAGGCTCGTTGAACTACTGGGAGACAGGAACGGAATTGTTCGTGGCTACGCTGCATATGCTCTTGCGAAGTATGCTGATAAGGGGCTGACGGAGCCAAAAGCCCTCAAGAAACTTGTCGAGCTGTTGGGTGACGAAAGTGGCTTGACGCGTGGCTACGCTGCATATGCTCTTGCGAAGTATGCTGATAAGGGGCTGACGGAGCCAAAAGCCCTCAAGAAACTTGTCGAGCTTCTAGATGACGAGAAGAGCTTGACGCGTGGCTACGCAACTATAGCCATCGCTGTGTACGCCGTCAAAAAGGAGACTGACCGCAGTGCGCTCGAGAAGCTCATCAAACTACTAGACGACGAAGACAAAGAAGTGTGCGGGCTAGCAGCCCTTGCACTTGCAAAGTATGCTGAAAGAGGACTCACCGCCCCAGAAGTTATAGTGAAGCTCAAAGACCTCATAGGCGACAAAAATGAATGGGTGCGGAAATGCGCCTTCACCGCTCTCAAAAAATACGTTAAAAAGAAGAAATAGAACAACCAAAAAGTGAAGGTAATTAAAAGTTATGTTCAAGTGCATCGTGGAGACACGCAGGCAGAATCAATGCCAGCACGCAATAAATGGTCATCATTCAAAATGAATGAAACTATACTTTTCAGGAGGCGTTTCCTCACGAGAACAACAACAGTGGTGTTAAGTAAAAATAAACTATAAAGGCTCTTATTTCAGTTTCCAAATCAACTTTTCACAAAACTATATCTTGGTGTAAAAATCGTTAGATCTATTAGTTACTTGATTGCTGATAACCTTTCAGTGTTTTTTGTTGCTTTTTAACGGGTTCCATCTGAGGTCTCTGAATACCAGTAGCTGTTGATTTTCCGAGGGATAAACGCTTCTGTTAGACTCTTTATGATGCTTCTTCGTTGATTGCTAGCTTAAGTTTCTCATCCTTCGCTATTCTGGATAGCTTCTTGTCGTAGGTGAGGAATAGGTTAAACTCTCTGGCGGACGCTAGCTGGATGGCGTCAGCCACATATATTCCATGCTTAAACACGTACTTCGTAGCCGCAAAGATTACGGCGGAGTTTAGCGGGACAAGCTTTAACTGGTTAAGTTTCGCTAGGAGGCGTGTCTCCCCGACAAACCTGGCGAAAACCTGCTTGGCATCACTCAAAACATCCCTCCTCTCGTACTTGTCTAGGACCACCGCCACCTCGCCTATATTCCATATAGAGAAGCCCAAAGTAGCTCTACCTGCGTGTGCCTCATCGTAAAACTCATCAACTCTACTACTTCCCTCCTCTACCACGTACCTTTTAACTATGGCACTAGTGTCCAAGTAAACGCTCCTCTCTTTCATCTCTAACCTCCCGTGTAACGTCTTCTGCCCTAAGCCCCTTAGGCCTATCAGCTTTAACCTCCAAGCCAGTATAAAACCTGCTTTCCAGCCCCAACTCCTCACAAAGCTCGTCGAGAAACCTGAGCCCATCATAAACACTCAGCAACTCCTCAACGACCCCACTCAGACTCTTGCCATCTAGAGCCAGCCTACTTTTCACCCTCCTAACAAGTTCCCCGCTCAGTAAAAGAGTAACCTTAACCTTCTCAGCCATGAAACCACCAAAATACGTGTATACGTATAAACGTATAAATCTTCCTAACCTCAACCCCCCTCATAAAACTACTTTCACCTCCAGAACTCCGGAAACTCCCTCCGATGTTTTCGCCTTAAAGCGTTCCCTTTTCTGCTCCTGAAATCCTCAGATCGTTTCTCTCTATTAGTGTATGCGAAGTTGCATCATGCGTTAACGAAATATGCTCCCAAGTTACAAGCTTGCTCCTAAGTTACAAGCTTAATGAGGAGGTTGAGGTTTCTATGAGGCGGCGGGCTATTGCTCTGTTAATCACACTTTTAATAGTCACATTGTCATTAGTAGTCAACTTCTGCAACCTTTTCCCGGCGCAGCTCACAGAAATCGCCTTCATTGTTTGTGAGCACGTGTCGGACAGGGACTCTGCCGAGCACCACCTCAAAGAGGTAGTCCAGCCCGGGGACATAATACTGTCGAGGGGAAGTGGGGTTGAAGATGTCCTAGTGGGTGCACGCTACTCGCCCTACTGGACTCACGCCATGATATACGTCGGCTGGGGAATAATTGTGGAGGGAACTGTGAGGGGAGTAGTGTGTAGCCCCCTGTGGTACATACTGGAGTGTGAGGAGTTCTGTGTGCTGAGAGTCGACGCTCCCATCAACGTTAGGCTCGCGGCAGCGCTCTTCGCGCTCAACCAAGTGGGGAAGCCGTGCAACTGGAACTGCTTTCAGAAGAGAATATATGGAGACAGCTACTACTGTAGCGAGATAGTCTGGGCGGCGTATAAAGCATCCGTCACAATAGCCGGTATACCGTGCGGGCCAGACGTGGATGACGCCCCATTCTGGTCGCCCCTAACCGACTTTGGTGTCAGCCCGGCCGAGATATTCCTCGCCCCAAACACTCACGCGGTTCTATGGTACTCTAGCCGGCAGGAGTAGGGCGGTCTGTTATCTGCTTCAACAGCATAAATCAGGAAGCCGGCATCATTTCACGTCCTTAACACTTCAACCTTGAAGTCCTCATCAACCTCCTTGATCGCCTTGAAATCCTCGTTTAGGGTGAGGAGCTTTTCTCCACTCCTAAGGCTGATGGCGGAGGTCATTATGTCCGCGTCACTCGCCTCGCGTCGCTTCTCTCTCAGCCTCCCCATATCACTGCAGAGATCTCGGAGTTTTTTCAGTGAACGGTGGAACATTAAGCTCACCCACAAACCTCTTGACCAACTCGTACTCGTAGTCCTCCCATACCTAACTTTAATATACTCCGCCCCCCGCAGGAGCTCGTATACGCTTATGAACATTATCTTGACCTCCTCGCCTATCCTCCCCCTTATCTTTTCAAAGAACTCTCTGTTCCTCAAAATCCTCAGAACCAAGGATGTGCCAAATATCAATGTTTCTCACTGTAAACCTCCTTCTCTCCTCAGTTACAACCCGTTCAAGCTCCGTCCGCAAATCTTCCAGAATATCTCTCCAATAACTCGAGGCTCCTCATCCTGCTTCCCTCAATAAGCCTAAGAATGACGTCCGAAAACGACTCCTTCCCCCCTCTGCAGCTTCTTATAAACCTCGTCTCTCACAATTATGTTCTTCATACATGAACATATGCATGAAAATACCTAAATGCCTTCTAAAGGCTAGGCGCCGCCAACCCTTCCGAGCCTTCAACAAGTATCTCTGTAGGTGGATATGGCTGAGAGGTACAGCTGGCTCTAAACTTTCCAAAGAACAGGAATTTTTAGGAAGCTTGCAGTGCTCCAGCCGCCAAAGCGTTTCGGATTGCGCTGCTCCTCTATTAAAAACCCTTAATAACTTCGATTACTTCGTAATTCTTATGTTGGAGGGAGGACTGTGGTTTTCCTCACGAAGGAAGAAGAAAGAATGTTTGACGGGGAGTATGGGGCCGCGGCTCAGGAAGCTATGAGGATACTTGTGAAAGTTGCCGAGGCTTACGGTGCGGAGAGGATGGTTGAGGCAAAGAGTGCGCACGTTGCCGCCGGCCTGTTCCTAGAGGAGGTCGAGTGGTATGAGAAGCTGATTCAGGGCGGTGCGCGCTTCAGGTGCTTCACGACGAGGCACCCCTGGGGCATAGACTACGAGCACTGGGAAGAGGTCGGCACCATATACGGGAACTCGCCGGAGATAAAGCAGCTTGCAGAGCAGATCTTCAGCTACTCCCTCAAGATGGGAGTCATACCTATGGGCACATGTATCCAGTACCTTCTCGGAGACTTCCTCATGCCGGGCGACGTCTTCTCGTGGACCGGTTCCGCCGGAGTGGTTTTCGCGAACTCCGTCCTCGGAGCGCGCGGAAACATGGATGGAATAGTGACAAACTACTGTGTTGCGATCACAGGGAGGGCACCCGAGTATGGGCTCTTGTTAAAGGAGAACAGAAAGGCACGCATCGTGGTCGACTGCAGCAAGCTCGACTTTAAAGAGCTCAGCGACGCCGACTGGGGAGCTCTAGCATTCCACGTAGGGAAAATCGTAGGCACAGAGATCCCTGCGCTCGTTGGCCTCCCGAAAAAGCTCAGCTTAGAGCAGCTTAGGGCTATCGCCTCACCGCTCCACGTCAGCGGAGCTATACCCATGTTCCACATACCCGGTTTGACCCCCGAGGCCCCGACGCTCGAGGAGGCATGCGGAGGAGAGAGGCCTGAAAAGATCCAGGTCGATGCATCGGACGTAAGGGCGGCGTATAATGAAATCTCTACCACTGGCGGGGACCGCGTTGACATGGTGAACTTCGGCTGCCCCCACCTAACGTATAGCGAGATAAGGGAGATAGCCAGCATGCTGGAGGGCAAAAAGGTGCATGATGGTGTAAAGCTCTGGGTTGGAACATCGTACCAGGTTAAGGTCGTAGCTGACAAAGCCGGGTGGACGCAGACAATTGAGAAAGCAGGCGGCCTCGTCGTTACTAACATCTGCATGGGGCCCGGCGCTCCATTCGCTGCGAGAGGAGTTAAAGTTGTAGCTACAAACTCTCCGAGGTCAGCTTACTATGCTCCAGGGGTTGAACACCTTTATGGG
>JAHLWW010000025.1 GCA_019057715.1 Candidatus Jordarchaeum sp. JNZ_1113 | reverse complement strand
TATAGCTTCTTCAAGGAACTAGGTAGTTTTCTAAGAGAGATAAAGGAGAGTGGGGGGGAAGATCTGGAAAAATACGTTGAGGATGTCGGAGTTGGAGGGCTGGAGGCTGTGAGGGAGAAAGCTACAAGAAGGCTGGCTGAGGCGTGGAAAGTAGAACTCGACGAAGCTAGAAAAGTTCTGGAATACGTTTCCCCGTTTGAAGGGGAAGTGTATGATGAAAATTTAATCAAAAGGTTTTTTGAGGAAGCATATTGCGGTGACAAGCTGTTCAAGGAGATTTACGGAGTCCCAGCCGTGTTCTATCGTGGAAAAGGGCTTATAGAAAATGAGAAACCAATAGTTAGACACAAAGCTCTCAAAGAGATTATTGGTAGGGGGTTCCCGCCGATCGGCATTGCCTCAGGCAGAATGCGAAAACAGACCACTCCGCTACTTGAAAAGTACCGTTTGGAAGAATACTTTGATCTGGATGCCTCAACTTTTCTAGAAGAAATTGAAGAAAAAGAGAGAGAGTTGAGGAGAGAGGGAAGGCATGTAAAGCTTGATAAGCCTAACCCATACCCGCTCATCACCACTGCTTCAAAAATGAGGATTAACAGTTTCGCGTACGTCGGAGACACTATTGCTGATGTTTTGGCATGTTTGAACGCTGAAACAGAGTCAGGATGCAACGTTGTAAGTGTCGGTGTCCTCTGTTCTGCTGAAAATAAAAGTGAAATGCTTTCTAAATTTTTAGAATTTGGATGCGACGTGATAATCCCTACTCCGAACGAGCTACCAAAAGTAATAGGAGGGGTGAGAAAGTGAGGGAAGCGACGGTTAATAGGAAGACAGCAGAAACAAACGTGAAAGTTAAAGTTAACTTAGATGGAGAAGGAAAGGGAGAAATAAATACAGATATACGATTCTTGGATCATATGCTGAAAACTCTTTCAAAGCACTCCCTAATCGACATATCTGTAAGTGCGGAGGGGGATCTAGAACATCACTTGATCGAGGATGTAGGACTAACTTTGGGAGAAGCCATCCTGAAGGCTTTAGGAAACAAGGAAGGCATATTCAGGTTTGGAAGCAGTTTGGTGCCCATGGATGATGCGCTAGTTAGCGTGTCCTTGGATTGTGGAGGCAGGCCGTATGCAAAAATAGACTTAAAACTTGAAGGAGAAGAAGTTGAGGGAGTTAAAAAGCAAGACATAACTCACTTTTTCGTGTCTTTCGCTAATTCAGCACAGATAAATCTCCACATTAACACCATTTATGGCGAAAATGACCACCACAAAGTCGAAGCAGCCTTTAAAGCGCTAGCCATAGCACTAAGGAAAGCGATAGAAGTGGATTCTCGGAGGAAAGGAGAAATACCAAGCATTAAGGGAGGACTCTAAGAGAAAATGATGTGCGTAATAGATTACGGTGTTGGAAACCTAAGGAGCATAACTAAAGGACTCGAAAAAGCTGGCGCCACAGTTAAGTTAACAACAAAAATAGAGGATATCCTGAACGCTGAAGCGATAGTGCTCCCGGGTGTAGGGGCATTTAAGGACGCTGTAAAAAAAATGGAGCCCCTAAAAGAAGTGCTACTCAAAGAGGTGGAAGACGGAAAGCCCATACTGGGAATATGCCTTGGGCTTCAAATTCTTTTTGAGGAAAGCTTTGAAGGCGGACGCTGTGAGGGGCTAGCCTTAATTAAGGGGCGCGTTATTAGACTTCCAAGCGAAGTAAAGGTTCCTCACATCGGATGGAACACAATAAAAATTAAGAAAAAAAATCCTCTACTTAGGGAGGTAAACGATGGCGCTTACGTGTATTTTGTTCATTCATACTATGCGACTCCAGATAACGAGGAAGTTATAGTTGCCACAACGAAGTACGGCGTAGAGTTCCCCTCGGTTATATGCGACGGAAACATTTTCGCTACACAGTTTCATCCTGAGAAGTCGGGGGAGGTAGGGTTAAAAATTCTAAGAAACTTCGTAGCAATAGTTAAGGGGTCGATCTAATGCTCGTTATGCCCTCAGTCGACATACTTGGGGGAAAATGCGTCAGGTTAACTGAGGGAAAATTGGGTAGCGAAGAGACTTTCTTCGAAGACCCATTACAAGCAGCCCTTTACTGGGAGATGGAGGGAGCTGACGCTCTCCACGTAGTGGACCTAGACGGAGCTCTGAGAAGGGGGGATAACCTAAGACACGTAGAGAGAATAATTAAAAGCGTATCAATTGACGTGGAGGTCGGAGGAGGAATAAGAAGCGCTGACACAGCAGTTAAGTTATACTTAATGGGAGCCGAGCGAGTTATTCTGGGTTCACTTGCAGTTGGAGACCCTGTTTCCTTAGAGAGAATAATTAATGAGATAGGAGAAGAGCACGTCATGGTGGCCCTCGACTATAAAGAAGGAGAGGTTATGGTCGAGGGATGGAGGGAAGGAGCCAGAAAAAGCGTATATGACACTGCACGAGAGATGAAGGACATTGGAGTAAAGTGGATTTTAGCTACTAACATTGCACATGATGGAACGCTTAAGGGAGCGGATACTGAAACCATATCTAGGCTGGTAAGGTATGTAGGAGTTAACATCGTAGCGTCTGGAGGAATAAGAAGTATAAGCGACATCGTCAGGCTCAGAAAGGTTGGAGCTAAAGGTGTCGTTATAGGAAAGGCGCTTTACATGGGACTCTTCTCCCTTAGGGAGGCGAAGGAGGCGGCGGGGGAATGCTAACAAAAAGGATCATACCTTGTCTCGACGTGAAAGATGGAAGAGTGGTTAAAGGAATTCAATTTAAGAACCTAAGGGATGCAGGAGACCCCCCTGAGCTAGCTCAGTTTTACGATGAGCAAAACGCCGACGAACTAGTGTTCCTAGACATAACAGCATCAAGCGACAAAAGACGAATACTAATAGACGTTGTTAAGAGAACTGCCGACAGAGTCTTTATACCCTTCACCGTTGGAGGCGGAATAAGAAGCATAGACGACATAAGACAAGTGCTATGCGCAGGAGCCGACAAGGTTGCAATAAACACAGCAGCGATCAAAAACCCTGAAATAATAAAGGAAGCCGCTGAAAAGTTTGGTAGCCAGTGCATAGTTTGCGCAATAGACGCCAAGCGAGTGAGAGCCGATGAAGAGTGCAAGAATAAAATAGTTGTAGAGACCTCTGAGGGGAAATTCTGGTGGGAAGTTTACATATATGGCGGGCGGACGCCGACAGGAATCGACGCCATAAAGTGGGCGTGTACTGTCGAAAAATTAGGAGCGGGAGAGATACTGCTCACAAGCATCGACTACGATGGAACAAAAAACGGATACGATATCCCCCTCACCAGAGAAGTATGCAGAAGAACCAGAATACCAGTCATCGCAAGCGGAGGAGCAGGCACCCTAGAGCACATATATCAAGTGTTAACTGACGGGGAAGCAGATGCAGCCCTAGCAGCATCAATATTTCATTACGGCACCTATTCGATAAGTGACGTGAAAAGATACCTGCATGATAGAGGAGTACCTGTAAGGTTGTGAAAAAATGGAACTAAAAGAAATCCTAGAGAAGCTTGACTTAGAAAAAGGAGGAGGAATAATACCTGCAGTAGTTCAAGACGTCAAAACAAAGGAAGTGCTAATGCTCGGATATATGAACAGGGAGGCGCTGGAAAAAACTCTTACAACAGGATTAATGCACTATTATAGCAGAAGCAGAAAGAAATTATGGATGAAGGGGGAAGAGTCAGGACACTACCAGATTGTCCGCGAAGCGTACTACGACTGTGACGGCGACACACTCCTATTCAAGGTAGAACAAGTAGAGGCGTGCTGCCATGAAGGGTACTATACGTGCTTCCACAACAAAATAATAAGCGACGTGCAATTCAGCAAGACATTCAACCCCAACGAAGTTTACGGGAAAGCAAAAATCCTAGATGAAATATTCAATGTAATAAAGGACCGTATAGAAAGACCCAAAGAGGGCTCTTACGTTTCAAACCTGGTGAAACAGGGAATCAACGCTGTGACACGGAAAGTCGGAGAAGAAGCACTAGAGCTCGTCTTAGCGGCAAAAGACCACGCCAAAGAAGAAATAATAAACGAAGCTGCGGACCTACTCTTCCACACACTTGTCCTCCTAGCGAAAGAAAAAGTAGAATTGGAAGAGGTCTACGCGACACTAAAGAAGAGGAGGAGAGCCGCAACTAATACACAGGGGTAACCCAGTGCTCGTACTTTGGATTTTTGCCCAAAGTAACTTCTGAAAAAGCCTTCTGAAGCTTCCTCGTGATGGGGCCAGGCTCTCCGTCACCTATAGTTACATTATCAATCTCGACAACTGGCGTGATCTCGCCCGCTGTGCCAGTAATGAAAACTTCATCCATATTGTAAAGTTCAGCGCGAGTAATGTCCCTTTCGACCACACGTATTCCAAGCTCCTCTCGGGCAAGCGTAATCACCGTGTCACGCGTAATCCCCTTAAGAATTGATGCATATAAAGGCGGAGTAATCAGCTCCCCATTCTTCACCGCGAAAAGATTCTCCCCAGATCCCTCAGCTACAAATCCCCTGTGGTCCAAGAAAAGCGCCTCGTCAAAACCATGCTCAACAGCTTCAAGCTTAGCCAAAATACTGTTAATATACTGACCGCACGCCTTAACCTCAGGAGGCAAAGCCCTAGGAGAAATCCTCTCCCAAGAAGAAAACATACAGCGAACACCCTTCTCAAGAGCATCAGGTCCCAAATAACGCCCAAAGGGAACAACATAAATAGCAGCCTCGACAGGAACTTTAATAGGATTTAAACCTAAGGGACCATATCCTCTAAACACTATAGGACGAATATAAACAGTCTCGTGAAAATTATTTCGCCTCACAAGCTCCACAATAGCATCACAAAACTCATCCTTACTATAAGGCACCTTCATCTTGTAAACCCTAGCCGAGTAAAAAAGCCGGTCAATATGCTCACGCAACCTAAAAATCAAAACATTACCATTCTCAGTCCCATACCCTCTGATCCCCTCAAAGACACCACTACCATAATGCAACGCGTGCGTCTTAATATGAATAACAGCATCATCCCACTTAACAAATCGCCCATTAAGCCAGCAATACTCAGCACGCTCCTCAGACATAAAACACACCCCCAAACAATTCTCACAAATAGAAGTAAAGCGATAAAATATAAGCATTAACCCTCACGAAAAACTTAATACCTCACCTCACATTAGAAATACACCAAGGTGCCGGGGTAACCTAGCCACGCTACGCTAGAATGGATCGCACCCGCCCAGAATGGGTGCCGGACTCATAATCACACCCAAAAAAGGGGTCGGACAAAAAACATGGGACATCCGGTTGCAGGGGTTCGAATAAAGCAGTCACACAAAAAGGAATAGTGACTGCTTAGTCGGAAATCCCCTCCCCGGCACTACCCTCTACTCTTCCCTCTACTCTTGAGTTTTAGGGATATGCAACAGAAAATAGTATAAGAAGTTGGAGCCGCCGGAGGGAGTTCCGATAAGCAGCTACCCGATAGGCAGCTACAATAGACTCGTTAGGATAGCTGCTCTTTTTCGAACCCTCGACCCGCGGATGGCGTGACCTGCAGGTTTAAACTTGCAGATTTACAATTGCGGTACGCAGAGGGATGTCCGCCGCTCTACCGGCTGAGCTACGGCGGCTCTAGTTGAGGATCTGTTTTTCTGATTTTTAATTTTTATGGGGGGTCATTTGGGGTGTGATAAGCGGTGTAAGTTTATGTAGATTTATGAATAGAAAAAGCTAGTTCGTGTTGCTTGTTAGGTATTTGCGTGTTGCGGAGGCTTGCGGGGCGAGTTAGGTCATCCATCTTTTAAGTTTGGCGAAAACACGGGCGATTAATTCTGCGTTTTCTTTGAATCTTGTCATGTCCTCTCTTGATAGTACTCTGACTTGAGCTGCGGGGGCTCCTCCTACACTTGTTCTTGGGGGAATTACTGTGTTTTGAGCTACTATTGATCCGGGAGCAACTAGGGCGCCTTCGCCTATTGTTGCGCCTTCAAAAATTATTGAGCCATCACCGACGACTACTGTGTCGCCGCAGTAGCAGCCGTGCATGACAACGTTGCTTCCTATTGAGGTGAAGTTACCTATTATGACTGGGGCTGCTTCCGAGCGTGCATGAATTATTGTTCCATCTTGGACGTTAGTGTAGCTTCCGATCTGGACTTTACCAAAGTCTCCTCTTATGACGCAGCCAGGCCATATGCTTGAGTACTCGCCTATTTCGACGTCTCCGATTATTGTTGCTTGGGGGCTGATGAATGCGTTTTTGTGTATTTTTGGGTGTTTTCCTTGGAATTCCAATATGGGCATTTTAACCTCCTCCGCCAGTTGGCAGAACTCTCTTGAAAGATATAAAAAAGATATAAAATTAAATACTTTTTTATTATTGCTTATTGCTTTGCTGTTGTGGGAGCTTAGTGAGATACGAGCTCCTCTTGGCAGTGGAGCTTCCATTCCAGTTTGCATTTACAGTTAAGATGTTCTAGTTGCTTTGCGTCTTGAGTTACGGAGAACTTTTTTAGGGCAGCGTCTATTTTCCTGTCGCATAACCCGCAGTTGTGTGGTCCTCTGGGGAGCCCTGAAGCTGTGGGCGTGCAGGTTAGTGTGGCGTCAACTTCTCCTTGCACGTCTAAGATTATTTTTACTAGGCTCCAGAGCCAAGGTGGCCTGTAGCATCCTTTTTTCCATAAGAGTTCTACAAAGGTGCCTTTGTGAACGGTGCATGGGTTTAGGGATATGGCGTCTACGTTCATCTCTGAGAGGTGCTTAATGGATCTTTTCACGTCGAATATTGCTTCAGCTTCTCTTAGGAGAGGAGGCTTAACTAGAAGGTAAACTTTGACTCCTGCTTCGAGGCGTCTCAGTATTTCCAAGCTGGCTTTGAAGTCGTTTAGGGAGAAGCCTTTGTTTATGATCGACCTGACTCTGTCGCTTGTTGATTCTAATCCTATGGCGACTGTTAGTCTTTTCTCCTTTAGGGCGTTAATAGCGTCGCTTATAATGTCTTCCCTTATGAATTCGGGTCGTGACTCAACTATTACTTCTTCGACTTTGGTTTCACGCGATAAAAAGTGCAGTATCTCGTCTCTCACTTGTTTAGGAACTTCTTTTTCATCAAAAAAGCTTCCTGAAGTGAATATTTTCACGCTTATTGGAGGAGGGATGGCTGCCAGTTTTTCGTAGGCCAACTTGAAATGGTCGAGAAGAAGGGAGGAGGACGGGGTTGACTGAGAGCCGTCATAGACGTATCCGCACATTGAACAACCACCGGAGGTGAGAGCCCAATGGCACCCGACGGTAGGTAGGATTATTACTAGGGCATGCCCTTCCTTTCCGAGGACGCGATCCGGCTCGACCCAGGATTTGTGAGGCATACGTTCAGGAGGTTTCCTTGATTTAAGGTAATCTTCTCTTAGTTTGAGGGAATAGCTTAAAATCAGACGGCTCAGATCGCTGGCGTTCATTGTTCATCCCACCGCTTGGCGTGCTTCAACTTTACTGCTACACCACGGCTAAGTTTGACCATTTCCTCCCCATTTAGGATCGCTTCACCTATTCCGATTAGCTTTCCGGATGAGTCTAGAACGAAGACAACGTCGCCGGGCCTTATTTGAGGGTCGGCGTCCTCAACCCCCGGCACCATGACAGAAGAACCCTTAATCGAGCTGCCTTTAAAGAGCACCCAGTGGCTGGTTGCTATTCGTTCGCCTCCCTCTAATGTCGGCACTACGAAGCCCGTTAGAGGAGATATTTGGGCGAGAAGCGTTTCTCCGTCATAGAGAAGCTTTTCTCCCTTTACTTTGACCTTCACAGTAGTAGAGTCAGTAGCTAGTTTTTCTCCTGCTCTAGGGCCAAACTGGTAGTCGGCTGTCTTTCTGAATGTTTCCTTTAAACGGTCTATTTCTTGACATTCTCGATGTGAGAAACGCGATAAAACAGACCTTAAAGAGGACAAGGAGGAGGGACTGGTAATGCTTCCCTCTACTTCAGTATAGATTATTTCTCTTCCCGATATTTCGCTTGCCTTTTTACATGCTTGAAGATATCCCCCATCAAGATGTGCTATTATGGGGCAGTCGCTTGGAAACTTATCCAAGTATCTTGCGATGCACTCAGCGGCGATCCTTATTTCTTCTTGATCCCATTCTCCGGTAACAGGAACATCATAATGCGCTGCAGGATATACTTCTTCAAGCTCTCGGGGAACTAAGCCGAGAGGGGATGACACTATTCCCTCACATAACCCCTTTATCCCTGTTTCGATGATGGCTTTTCTAAATAGCTTGTGTGAAGGTGAGCTTGAGTATGGTTTTCTGGCTGAGCAGGGTAAGAGAAGGACTGCCGTAACGTTCTTGGGGGGAGTGTAACGTGCGGCAATTCTGGTTCTAAAACGCTCAATGGATGGTTTATGGTAGGATTCCGGACCAATACAGTAAACCTTAGTTTTGCTTGAAACAGGGGTATATTTTTCGAGTAGCGGATAGGCTTCTTTGTCCGATATTCTGAGGAGTGCTGCTAATTCTGGTGATTTATGGCAGGCTTCTTCTACACCTTCACGAAGGCGTGACTGCCTTATTAGAAGAGATGCTTTTCTGAGGATGCTTAAAGCCGAGAGCAAGTTGTGATTTAAGAGAAGGCGAAGGCGTTCATCGCGGTTCGGTAATGATTTTTTTAGAAGGAGGCATGCTTCACAAAAACATGGCAACTCTTTAATGACGTTGAACTGATGCCACACGCCATCGAAGAAGTACATGTCTTTTAATGTTGCATCGATGATAATAGACGTGTCAAAAAGGTCTATGCCTAAGTAGACCAAGTGGAGGTAGTATGAGGGAGGAATTCTTCCTGAGGCGTATAATATGGCATTAGGACCAATAAAATAGTTAATATCCTGTAAGAAAGCAACCAGGTCTCTCAGGTTATGGAAAGCTTCCTCTAATCCTCTTATGACGTAGAATCTAAAGCCAAGTTTACTTACTTCTGAAAGGAAATTTCTCCTGAGAGACCTAGAGGAAAAATAGTAGATTGGCATTGCTACTGGTAAGTCCATCATCGCTTTCCCAATAGCTTTAGCGCCTTCAAGCAGTTCATCTAAAAGTGAGGCGATTATTTCACGTGGACCTTTAATGGGAGGGCATGGGGCAATAAGAACGTCTGCATCTAAGCTTAGCCCGTATTTTACGGCCTCGTCTAAGCTGGATGTTAACGGGCTCATGAGGGGAACTAGCTTAAATTTTTCTTTAATGTGGGAAAGTAATTCTTTCTCGTGCGTCGTGATTAATTGGGCTTGGGAAGGAGGAGGATAAGTGTCGTCAACAAAGTAAAAAACGAGGTTTGGTGTTTCAAAAGATCTTGAACCTATTTTGACACGAGTAATTCTTCCAGGCCCATCGTGACGAAGAACTTCAAACAATGAAACCACCTGTTCAGATTAGTCAGTTACTCGAAACCATTCTCTAAGCGAGTTTCCCACCGCGAGGCTGGAGAGTTCATCTAAAACTTGGAGTAAGTAGACTTTTTGAGGGAAAAAACGCGTGTTTGCTGCCTGATCGAGAATTCGAAGAAGAGCATAGTACTTAGTTCGTCTTATGGATCCCCACGTTTTTTTATCGACGGAATTTCTAGCCTGCTTGATCGTTTCTTTAAAGAGAGGCGGACCTTCAAGTTTCAAAGCAGTGAACGCCGCCATTAAGAGAGCTATAGATGAAAACGTTTTCCCTGCTTTGGAAGGTTTAGAAGAAGCTGCACGATAGCCTTTGAGGAAACATTCCAGTGCATTTCTAAGATAACCTTCAGCGAAGAGACAATCACCTGCTTCAACATATAATGCAGAGGCACGAATAGGCATGCCTTCAAGCTCAAGGAAGGAAGCGCATACTAAAAGCGGGGGAGAACACTGCTTATGAACGCCCAATTGATGCATTGACGAGACAGTGTTCAGAATGGTTCCTAAAGCATTTATAGCTTTGGGGTAAAGCTCTATAAGCTTTGAGCTCTCTCCTTCTTTGAGAAGGCGCGTGTAATATTCTAATATTCGCGTTGCCTCTTCCAATAGCGTCACACTCCGCTTAAAATGGAAAAACGCCCCCCAATTTTTGGAGACCGGATGGCTACATTTATAGTTAGCGCGTCTATTTGAGTTTTAAAGGTGAACGAGGCGATGAAGATGATTTCTAACTGCAATGTGTTCATATCTCATTCGAAGGCTGTCGTCTTAGGGAAGGAGACCGTGTGCGATGGACATGAAGATGGTTATAGGTTGAGAGTTGTTACTCATGCTCATTCAGACCACCTTTACGGCTTAAGAGAAAGTGTCAGGAAATGCGACTTAGTTATTTCGACAAAAGAAACAAAGGATCTCCTGATGGCGCTCGGAAGGAGAGAAGCACGTTTCCTTGTGGCAGTCAACGGTGGCGACGCTATAAGGTGTGGGGAGGAAAAAGTGAGGTTAATTCCGGTAGAACACATTTTGGGGACTGCACAGGTCCTTGTTGAAAGAGAGGATGGGGTGCGTTGTCTTTACAGTAGCGATTTTAGAATCCACAGCGCGCCAATAGTTAAATGCGACGTCCTAGTTCTCGATTCAACTTATGGTTCACCTGACAACGTGCGGCCCAAAATGGAGGAGGTCCACAGCGCATTTTGCACAATAGTTGAAGACGCCTTAGCTAGAGGGGAGCCGGTCCATGTGTTCGGTTTCATAGGAAAAGTTCAAGAAGCGATGGCTCTCCTAAGAAGAAAAAAGGTAGATGCGCCATTCGTCGTCTCGCCCAGAATGTATAGGGTATCAAAAATATACGAGAAGTACGGTTTTTGTCTAGGAGAGTACTACTCATCAGAAGGACATGTTGGCAGAAAAGTGCTGGAAAATGACCTTCACGTTGCTTTTTTCTCGCCTCTTGAAAAACACCGCTCAAACATAAGCTGCGTGCAGATAGAACTAACAGGATGGCTCTTCAAAACCCCTTACACGAGAATAGGAGAGAAAAACTATGTGGTTTCGCTCAGTGGCCACTCCGACTTTAACCAGTTGATAGAATACGTCGATAGATGCAGGCCAAGTTACGTTGTAACAGACAACTCTCGCGGCGGTCAGGCCGTGAAACTGGCTAAAGAAATAGAAAAAAGGCTCGGAATACCTGCTAGTCCCTCTCCTCCAAAAGAGGTCACACGTTAAGGTTGTAACGCCTGCGATCCAAAAGCTCTTGCTTTTTCGGGTCATTCCATGTAGCTTTGACCCCTTGAAGATATCCTGTAATGCGGGAGTATATTTCGGCTCGCCGGCTGCCACATTTTGGACATTTAAACTCGACTAGTTCTGCAGGTGAGTCGAACTGATGGTTTCTCCAGTCTATTGTTCCCTGCGCATGGCAGTCAGGGCAGACCCATATGTCTAACGTGAAGTCGAAGTATGCGGTTAACGTGTTTCGAGCAATTTTAACGATGAACTTCCACAAAGCGTAAGGGTCGGGTTGCACATCTTCAAGGAAGATATGCTGTAGGAAGCCTCCTCCAAGTAGGGGAGCAAACATTGCCTCTTTCTTTATCCTTTCAGCTAAGGGGATGTCGGCATCTACCGGCTGGTGAACCGAGTTAGTCAGGTACACGTTTGGGTATTTACCTCTGAGGTATGGTCTCACTTCTGGGTATCGCTCGTAAAGTATTCTTGCAAGCTTCCCAGCCGCCGACTCAGCTGGCGTTCGGGTAACTTCAAATATGAGCCCTGTTTCTTCCGACCATTCCTTTGCGAGGTTGTTCATAAACTTCAAAACTTTGACTGCGAACTTTAATCCTTCCTCATGCCAGAGTGGGTATCCTGTTACAATTTCCACAGTCTCAGCAAACCCTATTGTACCTATAAGCAATTCTCTTTCTTCAGGGATTATCATGTCCTTGCCGTTTGGTCTTTTAACATTATACAGAGGAGCTAATCCAAGGCGCTTAATGCGCTTAACTACCTCATACCTGTGAAGCAAACTTGGAACCGTTACTTCGTTTATTATTCTTCCAAAGTCGTCGAAGAACGCGTCTTCGTCTTGACCGATTGTTCTGGCAGCTGAAGCAACGGGGTTTGGAGTGTCCATCTGTATAGCGCCGTAAACGGCGTTTCCGGACAGGTATTCTTCAACTTGCTCCGGAGTTTTAGCTCCCCAGGTGTGGGAGCAACAGGAGACGCAGCCGCCGATTATCTTTTTCCGCCAGTTCAGGTAATTGACGAAGTACGGTAACCCATACTTTGCCGTCAGTCTAGCGGCCCAAATGTATGCTTCTTCGAATTCAGGTTTCATCCACTCCTCTCTAAGCTCAATGTTAAGCTTCGGGTAGTTGAACAGCTTTCCGTACCTGTCACCATAGTACATGACTTTCATGAACTCGATGAAGTAGGTTTTAACTTCATCGACAAAGTCGCCGTAAACATACTTTTCGCTCATCTTACCCCCAGGAAGTATCACAGGTTCGTTCATGAACTCTTTCTTTATTCCTGGACCAATATCTATCGAGGTAAACGGGACTTGGCCTCCTCTCGCAACATATTGCTGTGTGGCGATATATGGAGTGTGCTGGCATGCTTGCTCAACCTCGCGCTGCGAAACTCGCCTCAGAACATACGCAACAATGGCTTGAACAATTTCTCTCGGAATCTGATTGAACCTTTGATAAAGCTCATCGGTTAACCCTAACGCAGGCTGGTTCATCTCGGCAATTAATTGCGCGGCGCTCTTCAACACTTCTTCTTGCTTGAATCCTCTAAGATACCAAGCTATGCTTTCCATCCAGTTATGGAATCCCTGGCCTCCGGACATGTTGCTTTGCCAAGACGCCAGCCAAATCGCAGCGTGATTAACGAAAACCGTTAAGTGTTTCGGTGGACCAGCACTCGACGAATGCATTCCTCCCAAGCCGTCGGGCTCTAGACCCAAGACGATGAAGAGGCGTGGATCCCAAGAAGCACAGTAATCCCTTATACTCGTATATTCTCTATCTTTATGGTAATTATCACCGTTTAGATGAGCGTCAGCTATGTTGGTGTCGAAGAACAGCCTTTTTCCTGTGGGAACAGTTACCTCTAAATGTCCAGGCAGAGTTAAGTAAGTGTGTTCAGTCATCACACGGTCGTAGATCACCTTGGCAATGGTCTCCGGATTTATCTGAAGATTAGCGTTCCAAGTATGCTGTAGAGGATTAATGATCATCTCATTAAGGTCATAGATCGGTATACCTATCCTAGTGTATTTTTTCCTAGCCTCCACTAGTCCCATTTCGGCCAGCACAGAGCAACACATCTCTCGTATCATTGGACCAGACAGCCACTGTATGTTAGATGAGAGTATGCGTTTGACAACGCTCCTAGCAACTTCAGATGCTACATCCCTGCTGACTCCAGCCTCCTTAACAAGGCTGTTAATGATTTTGGTAACATCGAATGGTTCTATCATTCCTCTGTTTGTCCTTACAGCAGGCATCAATGAGTTCCAAAAGGTTTCGTCTTTTTCTTTTCGAGGCGACTCTTCTTCCGCATGATCAAAAGCCGGTTTCACCAACTAAAATCACCCTTTCATCAATATGTTTTTCAAATCCTCGTAGGATACAGGATCCCCTAAAACTAGAAGCCGCATACCGCCTTCCTCAATAGCAACTATGGCTGGCGTGCTAGCAATGTATATCTGATTTTGAAGCAACTCGAATTCAAGTTCCTCCGGAAGCCTCGTGACGTCAAATATTTCTAGCGGAATGCGAAGTTCCTCACTAACTTTCTCGGCTGCCTTCTTGGCTACGGGACAATTAGGACAATTTTCTTGTGTGAACACCAAAAGCTTGCTCACCTTCACAACTTGAACCTCCCCATAAAAGGACGCGGATAAAGTCTAATCGTCATGTTCATCATTTTTTATTTACCACACGCACTTTTAAAAGTGGATAACACCTGTTTCCTTTATCAGTTAAGAGTTAAAAGTAAGGAACGAATTTAAAAGTTTCTTTAATTTTTAAAGTAACGAATCATTTAATGCATAGTTGCTTCAACTTTGGAAAGCAAAATAAGCTTATATAATATATAAATTCGAAGCGTTAAGGTGTTATTTCTAATTTATACGGCCAAAAGTGTTGCCGAACCTTGAGCTATGTGAAAAAGGTAGTTTGAATCATTAAGGTTTTTCTTTTCCTTTAAAGTATTTTGCTACCACATACATTTCAGCGCTTTGTTTTCTTGATGCAGACGGCTTGGTTGTGTAGACCTTTTTGAAGGAAAGGCGGACCTCGTCAAGCAGAGACTCGTATCCGGCGCCTTGAAAAACTTTTAGAACCAAACTGCCGCCTTCCCTTAAAAGCATTTTAGCGATGCTTAGGCTTGCCCTAGCAAGTTGAAGTTGGCGTTCGTGGTCTAAACTCCATATTCCACTAACTTTAGGCGAGCAGTCACTTAGCACTAAATCCACTTTATTAGTCACTCTTAAAATCTCATGTACAATTTTTTCGTCTTGGATATCGCCTTTTATGAATATGACTCCATTCATTCTTTCTATTTCGGATAAGTCAACGCCGATAACCACGCCCTTATCACCTAAATACTCTTTTGCTACTTGGAGCCAGCCTCCGGGGGAGCAGCAAAGATCCAAAACAGCGTTTACACCTCGGAAAATATCGAATCTTGTAGCGATTTCCTTTAATTTGTAGGCAGCTCTAGAGCGGTAACCTTCCTTGCGGGCTCTAAAGTAATAATAATCTTTTCTTCTGCTCAAACTTCTCAGCTTCCCTTTGTTACAAGAATACAAGTAGTCTTTTCTTGTTTCAAGAAAAAGTTTTAATTAAGTGCATTATCTTTTTTTGGGTTAAGGGTGGGCTCTGCTTGGTGGAAGAGGAAGAGTTTTATAAGGCTAAGATCTCGGAGCTTGAAAAAAAGCGCCTTGACTTGCAGGAGGAGCTTGGAAGGCTTAGAAAGCATGCTGAAAAGCATAAGGAGTTAAGAGATAAGAAGAACAGTGAAGTGAAAGCAACAATTCAAGCATTAAAAGAGGTTAGAGAGAAAAGAAAGGAAAAAATCGGGGAGATGAGTGGACTTAAAGAAGAACTAAGAGAAGTTAAAGACAAGCTTAGAAAAGCTATAGAGGAAAAGAGGAAAATAAACTGGAGAGAGTATCCTAACGGTGAAGAAATTAAACATAGGATTGATTGTTTAGAGTGGAAGATCCAAATTACTCCGCTTTCACTAGAAGAGGAGAAAAAAGTTGTGGCTGAGATAGCTAGGCTTGAGAGGGAGGCGCTAGAGGCAGAAGAGCAAAGAAAAGCATATGAAAGAGCATGCCAGCATATTGGAGAGCTCGAGACTAAGAGGGAAAGCATAGTTTCGAGGATAAATGCGTTAAAGGAGGAGATTGCAG
>JAHLWW010000024.1 GCA_019057715.1 Candidatus Jordarchaeum sp. JNZ_1113 | reverse complement strand
CAGGAAACCTATTATGTGCTCCAAGATCGGTTTCCCGGCGACGGGGAGCATGTGCTTTGGCCGAGTGAACGTGAGGGGGCGCATACGCGTCCCCTTCCCCGCCGCTAAGACTACAGCCTTCAAGTTGAATCACCGTGAAAAACATTTTTCATAAAAGGGATAATAAATCACTCGAATATAAATTCATTAATATAAAGATTATTATTTTTAAGTTGCCAGTGATTTCTGATTTTGGAGGGAGAACCATGAATTGGAGTGAGCTTGAAGCGCTTGACTCAACGGGCATGAAAGAAGCTATTCTGCTTCAGGGAGAAAGCGTGAAGATTTCTATAAAGGAAAGTCATAAAACCATATTGGAAGTGGCTGAAAGCGTCAAGTTCAAAAACATTCTGATGACTGGCGCAGGGGACAAATACTTAATACCGATGATCTCAGAGTATCTCTGGGAATACTTCTCGGATATTCCGATAAAAACAATGCATTCTAGGACGCTGGCGGATAACCTTCCAAGATGGGTTGGAAAAAACACGCTCGTCATACTACTCTCTCAGTCCGGGACGACCAAGGACACGCTGGACGCCATGGAGCTATGCCTCTCAAGAGGTAGCACATGCGTAGCCATAACTAACAGATGGGAAAAGCCGGAGGGTCGATCCCTACTCGTCCTCGAGGAGGAGGGTGGCTACGTTATCAGAACTCGAACTAGGCCTTACCCTGAAAAACCTCTTCCCTCAACTGGTACGTTTCACGCAACTCTAGCTTTACTAAACCTCCTACTGCTGGAACTACTTGCCTTCTCTCAAAGTGACGATGAGATCGATCACGCTTTAAAGCTTCAAGCCGAAATAATACCTGATCTAACTGACAAGCTGAGCAAATCCGGTAAGGTTATCGAGTGGGGGAAGTCGGCCGCGGAGTGGGGGCTCAATTACGTGGACAAGATGTTCTACGTTATGGGTGACGGGCCGAGATATCCCATAGCAAGAAAACACGCCCTAATAATGCTTATGGAAGGAGTCAAGGCGGATGCGTGCGACGCAAAAATGGAGGAATTCATTCATTCACTGGTAGAAACGCTTGAAGAAGAAAACAAGGAAAAGAAGCCCCTCATAGTGCTTAAACCCCCCAACCAGACGAAACCCCTAGAAACATTTCAGCTCGTCAAACGCCTCTGGGAAAGACAAGCGGGAAAAGAAAAGCTCCTCGAAGTCTCACCACAAGAAATAGATGAAGAAGCATCAATTCCACCAGGTAACGTAGAAAACCTTCTTTCCCCTCCACTGTACGCTATACCCCTAGAGTGGCAGGCTTTCTACCTAGCTCTTCTGAGAGGAGTTGACCCCGGAGTTTCAAAATTGGTGGGAAAAATACGAAGCACAGAATCACTGACAAAAATATAGGAAAGAACAAGTTGGATGTAGAAGCATCGAGCTTTCTACGCTCCCCTCTACTTGAGGGGGACATACATTGACGAGCGGGTTGCTCCTACGCCTGGAGCGCCGTGCGAGACCTTCTTGCACGTGAGTGCGAACTCGCCCAAGTAGTGCCCGATCATTTCCGGCCTTATCTCCACTGGTATGAACTCTTTTCCGTTATACACTGCGATGGTTAAACCTACCATTTCCGGTAGTATTACGATGTCCCTGTTATGCGTTCTCACGACGACTTTCTTCCCCTTTTTAAGAGCTCTCCTAGCTCTCCTAATTTTTTCTAGTAGCTTCTTATGGCGTGGTGGTAACCCTCTGATCAAGCTTCTTCTTTGTCTCGAGGGTAGTATTTTTATGAAGTCATCCATCGGCATTTTTTGAAGTTCATCCAGCGTGTAGCCTCTGTAAGTGAACTCCTTAGGCATCTTTCATCCCCTTCGAATAATATTTCGGATAGTGGATTTAAAAGGTTAATGGGGCGATTACTTCACTACTCTCAAAGCTTTGTTTTTCCAATTGCACGGTAAAAAATAATCATTTATCTTTTCTTCGGTAATGTTTAATTACCGGGTTTAATGTTGGTTGCTTGGAGGGATCGTTTTGCGCAGAGTACTGGTTACGGCGGCGCTGCCTTATGCTAACTCGGATCTCCACCTTGGGCACGCCTTCAGCACGTATATTCCTGCAGACATATTCTCCCGTTACTGTAGGCTTAAAGGGTGGGATGTGGTTTTCGTTTGCGGTAGCGATGAGCATGGGACCCCCGTCTCCGTCGCGGCTAGAGAAGCTGGCCGTACTCCTCTGGAGCACGTCGAATACTTTCGGAGACGTCAGATGGAAGACTTAGCACGTCTCGGGATAAGCTTTGACAATTACTATAGGACACATAGTGAGGAAAATAGGGAGTTGACTGAGGAGTTTTTGATAAAGCTCAGAGAGAATGGCTACATATACAAGAAGAAAGTTACTCTCTTCTACTGCGAAAACGACAAGATATACTTGCCTGACAGGATGATTAAGGGGAAATGCCCCTACTGTGGGGCAGAGGACCAATACAGCGACTCTTGTGAGGTTTGTGGAAGAACAATAGAGCCGGGAATGATACTTGAACCATACTGCATTCTCTGTAAGACTCCTCCATCAACCAGAAGTGAGGAGCATTTCATATTCAGGTTGAGCGCCTTCTCCGACATATTGCTGGAATGGTTAAAGTCTAAGAGTAATGAGGACTTCTCGAGGGATGTTGTCAACTATGTTGTCCAATGGATTAAATCAGGACTGCAGGATTGGGATATAACGAGAGAAGACTATTGGGGATTTAAATTGCCATATAAAGACGCTAAGGACAACCAGTATGTGTACGTTTGGTTTGACGCCCCGATAGGATATATTGCGTCGACGGTTAACTGGAGCAAGAGGACGGGGCGAGATTGGAGAGACTACTGGATGGGGGACTGCCTGATAACTCACTTCATAGGAAAAGACATAGTATATCACCATCTCCTCTTCTGGCCGGCCATGCTGATGGGCGTCGGAGGATACACTCTTCCGGGCAAGTACGTTGTAAACGGATATCTTACTCTTGAAGGGCGGAAAATGAGTAAGAGCAGAAAGTGGCTTGTTCCTCTTAAGCGCGTCCTTGAGAAGTTTCCTGCCGATTACATTCGCTTCTACTTGGCTTCCAAGGCTTCCAACAGTGTTAGCGACAACGATTTCAGCTGGCTTGAATTTATGAGCAAGGTAAACGGGGATCTAGTGGACAACATAGGGAACTTCGCCCATCGCGTCCTGACGTTCATTTCTAAGTGGTTTAATAGGAGGGTGCCAGCACCCGGTGACATGGAAGAGCAGGATAACGATTTCGCGTCCAGCTTCATGAAAATGGTTGAAGAGGTGGAGAAGGAGTACGAGAAGTGTGACTTCTCACAGGTCATCAGGCGTATTATTGAAGCATTTAAAAAAGCGAACAGTTACTTCACTGCGAAGGCTCCATGGGAAGCCGTAAAGAAAGGTGGAAAGACGAGAGAAGGTGAGGCTGCCACCCCACTCTATATCTGCATAAATTTCCTTTACTCAGCGGCAACATGTCTCTATCCCATTATTCCCTCATCCATGGAACGGCTGTTCGAGATGATGAACACATCCGCGTCATGGGATTCCGCCAAACGCTTCAGCATAAATGCCGGGCACGTGATCAATGAGCCAAAACCTCTCTTCAGAAAGATATTGGAAGACGAGGTTAAGGCTGAAATGAAAGCGTTAGAGGAGGGAATGGTTGCCTAAGATAGATGATAGAAATAACGAATGGAGAAGTAAAGGTTTAAAATCCGTTTCTTGAAGGTTTAGGGGAAGAGGTGGTCTAATTGGTTCAAACACAGGTTGGAGATAGATACGAGATAAAGGACTTAAGCTTGGCTGCTCAGGGCGAGAAGGCGATCAGATGGGCTGAAGATCACATGCCCGTGTTAAGGATGATCAAGGAACGATTTTCCCTGGAAAAACCGCTAAGAGGAGTCACTGTAGGGGCATGCCTCCACGTTACGAAGGAAACAGCCGTCCTCGTTAAAGCACTGCAAGCTGGAGGAGCAACTGTTTACCTATGCGCCTCTAACCCCCTCTCAACCCAGGATCACGTAGCAGCCGCCCTAGTTAAAGCCGGGATCCACGTGTTCGCTTGGCACGGAATGGATGCCGAGGGATACTATAGAGCTATAGGAAACGTGATAAAGGCTCATCCAAACGTCACGCTGGATGATGGCGCCGACTTAGTTTCGACGATAGCCAAACTTAAGCATGGTGAAGGCGGTGCAGAAGTAGAAATAGTCAAGAAAGTTTTAGAGAAAAAAGGCGATTGGTGGAGCAGCGTTTGGGGGGGCGCTGAGGAGACAACCACTGGCGTTATAAGGCTTAGGGCTATGGCTGAAGAGGGAACATTGCCATACCCCATACTAGCCACCAACGACACTCCAACTAAATGGGAGTTCGACAACATATGGGGGACAGGCCAGTCGACCATAGATGGCATAATGAGGGCGACGTCAGAACTAATAGCGGGAAAGGTTGTCGTGGTCGCCGGCTACGGGCACTGCGGCCGTGGAATAGCCCTGCGGGCTAAGGGGCTCGGCGCTAGAAGAGTGATAGCAGTCGAGATTAACCCCCACAGAGCACTTACAGCAGCACTTGAAGGCATAGATGTAATGCCCATGTCCAAGGCTGCCGAGGTGGGGGACATATTCATCACAGCAACCGGATGCAAAGACGTTATCAGGAAGGAGCACATGGAAAAGATGAAGGATGGCGTCATTCTAGCTAATGCGGGGCATTTCGACGTCGAGATAAACCTGAAAGACCTAGAGAGCTTGGCTGTGAGCAAGGAGGAAATAAGGCCTAACGTCGACGAGTACAGGCTGAAAGACGGAAGAAAAATATATCTGCTAGGCAAGGGTCGTCTGGTAAATCTCGTCGCTGCTGAAGGGCACCCAAGCTCAGTGATGGACATGAGTTTCAGCGATCAGGCATTAGCGGTTGAATGGATTGTCAAGCATAGAGACGAACTTAAGAAGATGGGAAACATAGTGCTTGACATACCTAAAGAAATAGACATGACAGTAGCCGAGCTGAAGTGCAAAGCCTTAGGGATAGAGCTGGAGAAACTCACGGAAGAGCAACTAGCCTACCTTAAAGGATGGAGGGAAGGAACAGCATAAAAGCACCTATAAAATTCAAAGGCAGCCTTCTAACGTAGCAACCTCCTATTTCATTATTTACGGACTTTTTGCTTTGTTAGGGGGAATCTTACGTAGTGTAACCTTCTTCTATTTATGTGCGTAGATTGTGGGGTCTGAGCCCACGGCTTCTAGGAAGGCGCGTTTTCTTCTTGCGCAGCTCTCACATAAGCCGCAATGAATGGGCTCACCGTTTTTGGTGATGCCAGCTGGGTCATAGCAAGAATTTGAATACTCGACAGGGACGCCGAGCGACTTTGCAAGCGCGCATATCCCCCTCTTGTCTAAGTGGATGAGAGGGCTTCTTAAGGCAACCTTAGCCTTAATTGTTGAAACTTCTAGCAGTGCATTCATTCTTTCGATGAAAATGGGAGAATTATCCGGGAAAGTCTCAGCCTCCTCTTTGTTGAACCCTGTAATTATTTCTGCTTCGCCGCCAATCGATTCAGCGTAAGACGCAGCTATAGAGACAAAGCAAAGATTCCTTGCAGGAATCCAAACACTTCTAGAAGCATTTTTCATGATCTTCTTGTCTTCAAGCATACTAATAGACACTTTGGGCGGCGTATCTCCCCCTTCCACCAATGTGGCTCCACTTCTAATTGAGAACTCCCCAAGCCAAGGAAGCTCCAAGAAAATCTGTCTTTCGACCTTAGAAAGAGCCGCCAGTATTTCACAGACTTTCCTCGTAATTCTCTCTTCCCTAGAGCCATAAAAAAAAGTTAGCGTGTGAACCTCACCGTATCCTCCTTTCTTTTTGGCCCACCATAAAGCCACGGCCGAGTCTAATCCACCACTAAGAAGCACAACGCCAATCTTTGTCTGCATTAAAAACCCCCATCACGCTTTAAAGGTAAATCTGGAATATTTAAAGTAGCTGACCGCGGAGGGAGAACCGATAAGACAGCTAAGAGAAGTTCTCGAAAAACTTGTCAGGGGAGAAATCGGAATAGACGATGCTGAACGAGCAGTTAGGGCATTTCAGATATTGGAGCTCGACGGCATCGCCAGAATAGACGTGAAAAGGGAACTTCGCTCAAGCATTCCTGAGATAGTGTACGCTAGAGGGAAACGCAAAAAACATCTCGTCGAGATCGCCAGAAGAATAGTCGAGGAAAAAGGCTATGTTATTGTTACCAAGTGCAACAATGAGCAGTTAGCTCTTCTTAGAAAGGAATTTCCAGAAAGCGTCTTTCAGTTAAGAATTGTGGAGGAGACCGGGACTATTTATATTAAGAAGCCAGAATACGACTCTGCTAGAACAGGCGGCAAGGTGGGCATCCTGACTGCTGGGACGGCAGATATACCCGTAGCCGAAGAGGCTAGGCTCATAGCTGAATGTATGGGGTGCGATGTATATGTAGCATACGACGTTGGGGTAGCTGGGGTACATAGAGTTTTCAAGCCACTTGCAGACATGGTGAGAAACGGAGTTGACGTCGTGGTGGTCGTGGCTGGCATGGAGGGCGCGCTCCCCTCCGTGGTGTCAGGGCTGATCGATTTACCTGTAATAGGCGTCCCAACAAGCACAGGATACGGGCTGGGAGGTAGCGGCGTCAGTGCGCTTCTCACAATGCTCCAGTCATGCTCTCCGGGGGTCGCTGTCGTCAACATAGACAACGGTGTTGGGGCAGGAGCTATCGCTGCTCTAATAGCCAATAGGGTTGCGGCCTTCAGAGGAAAAGAGGCTGGAGGGCTGAAAAAGTGAGCAGCGTTATAGCTGACTGCTCCATTGCTGGCGTGTCGGGTGACATGTTCATAGGCGCACTGGTTGACTTAAGCGGAAAGTGGGCGGCGCTCGAAAAGCTCGCCAGCATTCTGCCGAAAATAATGCGAAAGTGCGAGAGCATCAAAGTTAATGTAGAGAAAGTTAAAAGGAAAGAGTTGGTGGCTACGAGAGTATCTCTCTCGCTCAAAGAGGAGAAAGGATTCACAGGAAAAGAACTGCTAGAGTACGTGGAGAAAGCTGCCAACGAGCTTTCATTATCGAGACGCGCATCACGCATATCCATTAAAGCAGCAGCATTACTTGCCAATTCAGAGGCAAAGGTGCACGGTGAAAGCGTGGATGAGGTTCATCTCCACGAGCTCGGCTCATCGGACACTGTTTTCGACCTGGTAGGAGCTGCACTAATGTGCGAAGAACTTGACTTGCTTGACGCTAAATGGTTTACGAGTCCAGTGGCCGTAGGAGGAGGATACATTACGTCGCCCCATGGAGTCCTGCCAGTACCAGCACCAGCGGTGATCGAAATACTTAAGGAAGCAGGAATACCCATGATGAGCGGTCCAACTTCTCGCGAGCTCGCAACCCCGACCGGCGTAGCAATACTAGCAGCTCTAAAAGCTAAACCACTCACTCTAATGCCACCAGTTCTGCCATTGAAGGTGGGATATGGAGCTGGAGGGCAAGAACTGGTTGAGGCTCCGAACGTTTTCAGAATAATAGTTGGAGGCGAAGCCAAAATATACGAGGACGAAGTGGTTGTTGTTGAAACGAATCTCGATGATGTCTCAGGAGAAATTTTAGCTCATGTTTCAGCGGCGCTCATGAAGGCCGGAGCAAGAGACGTGTCAATTATACCCGTAATCGCCAAGAAAGGGAGGCCTGGCTGCATACTGCAGGTCATATGTAACCCTGAAAACTACGTCGAGATGGCGGAAACATTGTTTAGGGAAACGGGAACTCTGGGCGTACGGTTCCATCAATCTAAAAGGTTGATATTAGAAAGAGAAATCATCGACTTCGACTTCGAAGTGGAAGGGAAAAAGCACACCGTTAAAGTGAAGATCGCGAGAGATAAACAGGGCAGAATAATTAGAGCCAAACCCGAATTTGAGGATTTAAAAAGAATATCCGAAGAAACAGGGAAAACTGTTAGAGAGTTACTAAGTGAACTTGAGCGGCGTCTTCCCTTTCGGCAGGAATAAATAACAAATAAGGTGCCTTAATCTGTAAAGGATAACCTCTTCGCGAGGAAACATTATTGTAAAGTCTAATAACATTTAAATTCTTCTTTTCGATCGTTTCTTGGAGAAGGTTTAGATGGTGGGAAATATTATGGATAAAAATGATGTCATTGAGGTCCTGAGGAAGGTTAGTGACCCTGAATTTCCAGTTTCAGTTATTGATATGGGAATTGTTGGTGAAGACGATATAACCGTTGAGGAAGGTAAAGTCTCCGTAACGTTTACTCCAACGTCGTCTATGTGCCCTATGGGAGGCGTGATCGGGGTTATAATAAAGAAAGCTTTGGAAGATAAACTCGGAGTTAACGTTGAAGTGAAAGTGAGACCAGGAACTCACATCAATGAGGAAGCTATAAATGACTTACTGAATAATAGAGCTAGATATAACCAGGTAGTTAAGCAGCTTAAGGAAAGTGGAATGCTAGAAAGATGCTTCATAGAATGAAAATCAATTAAAATCCTTTTAAAGGGTCTTGGCGGTGGCTCCGGTTGCGAAGCGACTTGAAGGGCAGGGACCTCATAACAACTCAAGAATGGGAGCTTGATGCTATCGAAGAAACGTTGAGACTGGCGTCGGACGTGAAGAGGAGGCCTCAGGCGTACTCTGATGTTTTTAAAGGTAAGTCTCTAATCATGCTTTTCTTTAACCCTAGCACTAGAACGAGGTTGTCCTTCGAGATCGGAATGACGCAGCTTGGCGGTCATGCTGTTTATATGGAGGCGGACTCGGGATGGATCGGTAAGGGATCCGAGTCCATAAAGGATACCGCTTCTGTGATGGCGCGCTACGGTGATGCTATAGCGATAAGGATCTTTCCTAACGTGACTGGGTGGCGCTATGGTGAGAGCAACCGCGTCGTCCGTGAGTTTGCCCTATGGGCTGACGTGCCGGTAATTAACATGGAATGCGACATGTTTCATCCGTGCCAAGCTTTAGCTGACATAATGACGATAAGGGAGAAGAAGGGAGACCCAAAAGGGAAAAAGTTTCTTTTAAGCTGGGCTTATCATCCTAATCCTCTACCTTGCAGTGTTCCAAACTCGGCTCTTCTAATATCTACACGTTTCGGCATGGATGTAACTCTTCTTCACCCGGAGGGGTTCGAGTTGGACGAGCAGATCATGAAATGGGCTAGGAAGAACGTTGAGGAATCTGGGGGTAGCCTGCAAGTCACGAGTAACGTTGAGGAGGCCTATGATGGGGCGGATGTAGTTTACGTCAAGTCCTGGGGGTCACTAAAATACTATGGTAATCCACAAGAAGAAAAGAAGTTACGTGTTAAGTTCCGGAATTGGACGTGTAACGAGGAGCTGATGAGCTTAACGAAGAAGGACTCGATATTTATGCACTGTCTCCCTATAAGGCGAAATGTGGAAGCTACAGATGGCGTAATTGATGGGCCCCACTCGGTAATTTATGATGAAGCGGAAAATAGGTTACACGTTCAGAAAGCTGTCTTAATGCTGGTCCTCTGATAAAACATAATTTATTGTCCTAGCCAGCACCTTTATCGCCGCTAAATACTCCTCCACTTGTATGCTTTCCTCCTCGGTGTGTTCAAGCGCCGGGTCGCCTGGACCGTAGCCTACTACCGGCACATTAAACCATTTTCCTATCAGGTTCATGAAGCATGTCCCTGTTTTCTTGATGAATTTTGCCTCCTCTCCTGTCTCTTCACGTATAGACTTTACGAGTGCCTCTACGAGTTTTGAGCGCTTATTGGCTCTGAACCCCTCTATCTGGCTTAGAACGCTATAGTCGACTTTTACCCCACTACTTTTCACAAATGAATCTATCACCTTGCTACTTACTTCCAGAAGGTGAGATGAACTCACGTTGGGTGGAAACCTAACATCAACGTGAAATGAGCAATGTTCAGGGACAACGTTTGGAGCGTTTCCTCCTTGAAGAATAGTTAAGTTTGGAGTTACAGAAGAGAAATAAGAGCTTCCAGTAATCGATAGCGCATTCTTAAGTGAAAGCCAGAGGTTAAATGCCTCCTCGACAGCGTTTTTATGCATCCAAGAACACGCTACGTGCCCACTGCTGGTATGCACGTCTATTTTGAGTAGCAACCTGCCTTTAGACGCTAAGCAAACTTTGCTCAGCCCCGTTGGCTCGCCAAAAATAGCATAATCTATGCGTGGAAGCCCCTCGAGGAGAGACTGT
Source organism: Candidatus Jordarchaeum sp. JNZ_1113 (assembly GCA_019057715.1). Lineage (GTDB taxonomy): Archaea > Asgardarchaeota > Jordiarchaeia > Jordiarchaeales > Freyrarchaeaceae > DTBI01. The sequence goes on along the minus strand of JAHLWW010000024.1, from coordinate 5,132 downwards.
ATTCCCTTAAGACTTGCCTCCTCCTCCACGACTCCAGCAAATATTATTTTGCCCTTAGGCTTCCGTCGGAAGGCCTCCACCCCAGCGATCGCCATGGCTGCAATGGACGCCTTCGCGTCAACAGCTCCTCTTCCGAGCACTCTACCGTTTTCCTCCCTTACAGGAAGAAAACCAGGAACGGTGTCTACATGAGACGCTAAAAGCAGTATGGGTTCTCCCTCACCGAGCTGAGCCACAACGTTACCAACTCGATCCACTTCTGCACAATACCCCCACTCCTCTAGGCGCCTTGCAATGAAAGAAATGATCTTCCTTTCTTCCCCAGACGGGCTTGGTATCTCCAGTAGCTCTATAAGAAATCCTACGGCATCCATCATTTAGTGATCACCGTTCCACTCTCCATCCTAATCGCGCTTACTACGGCATTTTCCATTAATCCGCTACATATAACGATGGCAGGAACTCCGATTTTTAGCGCCTCTAAAGCCGCGAAGATCTTCTTTCTCATCCCTCCCTCAATCATAGGGACCAATTTTTCAGCCTCATTCATTGATAATCGTCTTACAACTTCGCCGTCTAGGATCAACCCGGGAACGTCAGTTACTGATACTAGCACATCGGCGTTTATGGCTTTAGCGATATAGGCGGCAGCCCTATCGCCGTCTACATTGACAAGCTCTCCGTCACTACTCATAGCTATTGGCGCTACCACAGGCACGTATCCCAGCGAGACAAGAAGTGAAATTAACTCGCCGTTTGCCTCATCGATCTTTCCACTATAGTCGCCTCTTAGAACTCTTTTCTTCTCCCCTTCCTGAACTATCAGTTTGTCCTTTCTTTTAGCTATAAGCGTCGGCCCATCAGCACCCGAGATACCTACTGCAGGAACCCCTCGCAGATTTAGAAGAGATACTATTTTCTTGTTAACGTTTCCAACCATAGCCATCACAGCTATGTTCCTCGTTTCCTCATCAGTATACCTGCTTTTAAAACCGCTCGGCGCCGTGACATAAACAGGCTTCTTACCTAATCTCTCAGAGAGATCATTGATTTGTGGGCCTCCACCATGAACTACAACCATCTGATTACCCACAGTAGCGACAGAGACATTCATTATGACCTTCTCCAATCCATCATCAGCCAAGCTTCCACCTATCTTGACCACTATTTTCATAGTAACACCATCCTACCTACATTTGTCTGATGCGCCGAATTAGGCTGTTTCTCCTCATTTAACTGGAACATTGTCCATGTTCCGAACAACAATCGATGCACCTTCCATTAAATTTATCTAGTAAGGAGAGCCGGAACGCACATTTTCCTGTTACCTCGTGAATTAATTCCGAGTTTGTTTCGTTCTCGGAAAGAACTCTAGTTCAACCTTAATATTATATTCACAAAGAAAGACCCGAAATACTCTACTTATCAATGAAATTCACATCACAATCGGTATTTGAGAAGCAACACTAGTCGTCTTTATCCTTTAATGACAGATGAGAAACAATTTATAAATACAATGAGGATGATTTTTACGTGTTTTCTTTCAAGTAATCTATGATTTTTCCTGCTATGTCAACTTTCGTTACTGCGGCGAGGTGTTGGAATCCCGGGTTATGGTTGACCTCGTTGAGAAGCAAAACTCCGTCTCCTTCAAGCAGGTCGACTCCTGCTATTTCGCTGAAGGTCGCTTTCGCAGCTCTTAACGCCATGTCCTCTATCTCGTCCGTCACCTTGCACGCCTCAGTCCTACCGCCTATCGTAGCATTACTCCTCCAATCACCAGGAATAGTGTACCGGTACATTGCCGCCACAACTTCGTCTCCGACAACAAAAACTCTTAAATCTCGCGAGTTGTGATTAACATACTCCTGAAGGTAATAGATCTTATGTATACTGTCGCCTAGCGTTTCTCTTGTTTCTAATATTGCCTTAGCCGAAGATGGATCATTAAGTATAGCTACTAGGCGGCCCCAGCTCCCTATCAATGGTTTAATAACCGAGGGATAACCAATTTTTTCCAACGCCTTCATTGCTGCATCGCATGATAACGCTAAGCGTGTTTTTGGCAATGGAAGTCCAGCCTGTTTGAGCGCAATAGTCGTCTTAAGCTTGTCACCGCACACCTCTTGGCACTTATACGAGTTAACCACTCTGTATCCCATTGCCTCCAAAACTAGTGTAAAGTACAATCCCTTAGTGTAACTGATGGACCTCTGAAGGAAAACATCAACTCCATAATCGCATTTGTCGCCTGTTACGTCAACCTCCATGTTTCTACTATCAAATAACTTCACGGTCACATTCTTACGCTTTGCCGCTTCTATTATCTCTTTTTCTTCCCATGCAATTCTATTATGAACTATTCCGAGAATCATAACCTTATTCGCCCCAGTCTTCTTCTACGGCAACCGTTTGCAATACAACTTTGTCTTCATCAACACTAACCACTTCTAGTTCGACGCCACAATCAGGGCAGTCGATTATCTCCCCAATCATCACTTCTCCTTCCACATCGAATTCAAAGTAGCATTCGGGACAAGTCGCTTTCAACCAGTGCACCTCCCTGCTTATTCTGCCTGTAATGCTAAAAGCAACAAAAAGACAGAAAGAACATTTTTTAAAAAATGTATCGTGCCATGAAAAACTTTTAAATTCCATATTTGTTCCTATTAGAACACTTTTGTCTTCCTCCAAAACATTGCATGTCTATTGGTATAGAAAAGTTGAAATTAGTTGCCATATAATGTTAACTGAAAAAAGAAGCTTGGGATGGCTAAGATGAACTTAGAAAACTTGAAGCTTGGAGATTTATTAAAAGTTAGAGTTCTTAAGAAGGGGATTGACATCGACAAGTTAGATTTGAAGAGACCCGTAGTGTTTCAAGGCTTTGCCGGTATAGGGAATGTGGGTCTTGTAGCGGTTGACTACATGGCTACAAAACTTAAGGCCCGTCCCATACTCCAAATTCCAAACCTAGACATACCTGCCGTGGCTTTAGTTGAAGATGGCGTTTTCGCGAACTGGTTTGACTCCTTCTCGATATTCCTACACCTAATGAGAGGCGATAATAGAGATTACCTTTTCGTATCGTCATATACTCAGCCATTCACTCCTCTAGGTAGTAACCTTATCGCCCACATCCTCCTTCACCTAATGCAAAAGCTTTCGGTCGAAACTATAATATCCCTCGGTTGTTTCGGAGCAACTCATTACGTGAAAAGTCCCAAAGTTTATGTTTCAGCCACAAACAAAAAGTTGCTGGAAGACTTCCTCTCGATAGAAAACGTCGTTCCTCTTAGAGGAGGACGAATCTCGGGGTTAAACGGAACAATTCCCCTCCTAGCCCCCCAATACGGTATAGAAGGAGTCTCCCTGTTGGCTGAGGGGCACTCCGGGATAACCTTTAACCCCCGCTCATCTAAAGCCATAATAGACGTGCTCTGCGCCAAATACGGATTAAAAGTCGACACAAGCTTCTTAGAAAAACATGCCGAAAAGATGGAGAAGGAAATAAAGAAAGAGGAAGCAGTTCCGCCAGAAATAATGAGAAGAATCATGACCTCACTTAGGGATGAGCGTGAAAGAGAACCAACCGAAACCTATTACACATAGCCTTAGAAGGACTCGTTCAGCCTTCCAACTCATACAGCAAACTAGTTTCACATATTTTCATGATTCTCAAGGTTAATGTGTTCCTCATAGATCCTAAATGTTATTCCCCTTCTTATTTCTTAGCTCTCATGTTTAGAGAGCTTTCGCCATCAACCGCCAACTAAAAACTATGGCGTTAAGCCATCGCCTTTATCCCTTCAGGAGTAGGACGCCAGCTTCTCACAGTAACCAAAGAAAGTTCGGCTCCAGAAACCTCTGATAACTCCTTTAGTTAGTCGAGCTCTGTTGCTTTATGCAAGTATTACCTACGTAATATCTTTTCTTAAATTTAGAGGAGCATTATTTCTCCATGCTCCGGGCGGGTGGTGGCCACGGTTCACATCAAAAAAATAGTGATTAGAGGCTTCAAGTCGTTTGGTAATCGTAAGGTTACAGTTAACTTCTCGAAGGGATTTGTAGTTGTAGTTGGGCCTAACGGGTCAGGCAAAAGTAATCTTCTCGACGCTATTCGCTTTGGTATAGGCATGCTGAGCGCCAAGTCTATGAGAGCGGGAAGCTTCTCTGACCTTATATTTTACTCTAAAGGTGGAGGCGGAAAAGCCGCTAAGTACGCTACGGTCAGTCTCTATCTCGACAACGTGGATAGGCGTATTCCCGTAGACGCGGATACCGTGGTGATAACGCGTCAAATAGACTTGGATGGAAAGGGAGTGTATAGGCTTAACGGACGCGTAGTGTCGAGAAGTCAGATAGTTGATTTGTTGGAGGCTGCAGGCATAAGCCCTGACGGTTACAACATGATTCCTCAAGGAGAAATTTTGGAGGTGATACGTAAGGGTCCTGTCGAAATAAGGAGGCTTTTCGAAGACATAGCTGGAATAGCTTCTTTTGATGAGAAGAAGGAGAAAGCGCAAAAGGAGCTGGAGGTTGCAGAGCAGAACCTAAGGGAGAACCTTGCCCAAGTTAGAGAAGTGCAGAGCATAGTGGAGAGGTTGGCTAGGGAGAGGGAGGGGGCGCTCAAGTATAAGCAGCTGGATGAGGAGATAAGAGCGCTTAGAGCTAAGTTTTGCCTTGCTCAGCTGAAAAGGGAAAGCGAGAAGTTGAGAAGGGTGATGGAGGAAATAAACGAGAAGAGAGAGAAAATAAGGGTTCTCCAAAATAAGATGGGGGATCTTCAGGATAGGAAACAGAAAGCTGTTGAGGACGCTAGGCTTTTAGATGCGGAAATTGCACTTGTTGAGGAGAATATCCGAAATTTAGTGTCAGAGCTGAATGAGAAAAGGAAGGCGGCTTCCGAGAAGAAGATTACTGTGAGTTTTAAGGAGAAGGAGTTGGCGGAGAGACTTAATCGTTTTGAATCGCTGAAGAGAGAGATAGAATCCATTAAGAACAGGCTGATGGAGGAAAGTAGGGCACTGGAAGAGGCTTTAGCAGAACGTAAGAGGCTGAGTGAAGAGACTGATGCTAAGCAGCGCGTCCTAGAAGCATTATACGAGCAGGCGGCAAGTGTGGATACGGAG
>JAHLWW010000023.1 GCA_019057715.1 Candidatus Jordarchaeum sp. JNZ_1113 | reverse complement strand
TCTCCTTTCTGTTTCTGGTCATGAGGGGGAACTCTGGTATAAATCACGGCTTTTTTGGGCATGTCTGTTTTAGCGATGCCCGTCAAACGTTCAACTTCACTCTCAGGTATTCTCCTCTTACCACCAACGGTCCTAGCAACTCTAATCTTCCCCTGCCTATCCTATTTTCTAAGCGTATTTGGATGGATGCCTAATCTCTCGCAGGCTTCGCTGAGCGTCAGCAACCTCTCAATTATCATACAAATAAGTGTTAAGAAAAGTTATATAAAGTTATCTATTCAGGAACTGATGCAAACCCTTTCAGTTAGATGAGAAAGAATATCGGATGTTTGAATATGGGTCCTAGCGTTCCATACTTCAAATTCAAGTGATGCAGAGTTTACTGGCTGGGCGAAGGAAAAAGAGGAGGAAGGTTGTTTCCCCCGGTTTATCTTCTTCTCCAGTATCCGCCTAGTAATGCCAGGAAGAGTATGACGACCATGAGGGCGGATACGCATGTGATTATTGGTCCTAAGGGTATCTGAAATGTTGCCAAGTAGACTGGAATGTCGCGGTATAGTATAGTGTAGCGCCACTCGCCCTGGTAAATATAGAAGTAATATGCGTAGGGAACTTTGAGAGCAATATAGTTTATCGACGCGCCTATCCTGCCTGCAAGGTAGAGAAATGAGGATGTTAGCGTCACGCTGCTCCCAAAGACTGCTAGTCCTTCATTGATCGCGTATTCTCCTGATACGAAGGTGAGAAAGACGCCTATTATGCCTATTATGCCTCCGACTAGGCACACTATGTTGTTCAGTGACCCAAACCAGATGCTCAGGTCGACTATAGTGCCGAAGATCGTCGTCTGTATAGTGATCGTAGGTATTAAGAGCCCTAGCAGCATTAGTATGGAGAAGACCATTCCCACGAGCTCCCATCTAATCCCTCTTCTCGGCAAGCTACGCACCACCAATACTTTGATAGTGAAGGTAGTGTTGGCTTCAGAAAAATGTTTCCACCTCACACGTTCTACCGTAGCAGTATTATTTTGTTTTTAGTTGCGTATTTTATTGGATGTGCCGCTTTCTGTTTCTAGAAACGCTTAACACTCTGGATTACTTGGCGACCAGGAGGACCAGCGTTAGTGTTCTCGAGAAGCTTTGAGGGGGATCAATGGAGGTTGTCATCCGGGTGAAAGTGGGCGGAAGTGAGTTTTACGTTGCAGATAAGTGAGTTTGGAGAAGCAGTTGAGGAAAATAGTTACCCGACGGTTTTCTGGGACACCGGTCCTTCCGGTGCTGAGGCCTTCTATGAGATGTGAATGGTCGGCTTATGGTTTATCAAGAAGGCTGAAAAGGGAGTGAAGGCTTCTTACAGCTTTTTAGAGAACGGCTACATGAAATACGGAGAAATCTTACCTGACGTTCCAGTAGTTTACCTTGCATCAACTGCTGGCGGCAGAAGGGTGCGGCAGCTATTGTCGCACTTGGTTCTTGGGGGATGCCTTACGAGGTGGGTTCGGCTCTTCGAAGGAAATGAGGCATTTGTTCAGAACAGAGGTGAAGCCGCTTTACGGCTTTTCAAGTTCGAAGCTTTATGAGGCGCAAGCGCTACTTACTACAGTTTCGCTGGGGGGTAGTGCACGTGTATATTCCAGTTTGAGTCAGAACTCCCTTAACATTGGGAGGTGCTGGTAGCGGAGAGGTGCTCGTTAAGCCTAAAACGCTCGCACTACACGCTTAACAGTCGCTCCTAATAGCAGATGTGAAGCGTTGAAGATGAACTTGGTGTCACTGGCAGCGTTTTTAGCGTCTAATGGTGCTTCTGGTTTAATCCTGATTTTTATATTATGAGAAGTTGTGATGTGACGAAAAGCGATATTGTGATGGAGAGATCTGCGAATGATGTTATAATGGGGATTGTCACGTTGTCGGGGTTTATGCCTCTCCTGAATGTTAGGATAGTCAGTCCGAGCGAGATGATGATTATTGGTGTCACTACTATAAATTCAGCGCATGCGATGATCAGGAAAGGACGAATAAATTGGATGAGAGATTGCGTGTAGGCGATCGAGGTTGCAAGCGCAGCGCTCATTATTAAGGTAAGCCCGGCTGTTAAGGAGCTGAGCACCACTTTTCTCTCCTCTTTCCCCTTAATACTACTCATCTGTGGCTCTATGTAACCTAGGGCTAGCCTCGCCGTTGTCGCTGACGAGATGACCACCCCCATGTCCCCAGTGCTGTCTATTAGGAGCGGGTAAACGGCTAAAAGTTGAGGGTTTGCTACTATCTGGTCCTCTAGCTGTGACAGGAAGCTTCCCGTAATCTGGCTGAGGAGGGTGAGTAGGAGGGCTACTGGAAAGCCTTCCCTAAAGGTTTCTCTGAATCCCTCCTCTCTCCAATGTTTTAGTGTTAAAAATATTGTGACTGCAACGAAGAGGGGGAGCATGATTAGGGAGAGAGTGATGAAAAACCCGCTCCAGAAGATTTTGATAAGTACAAGCAGAGTGTAAATGGAGCTTATTAGTATGTCATTGATTGTGGACATGATGGGGTAGAGTATCATGTCCGGGTTAAGTCCTTTTTTGTATGAGGATATCGCTATTAATGGTGTAATGAGTTGCGCCATTGTGGAGCAGGTCATCATTGCAATGATAGATAAGGAGAGGGAATCCGTCAGGCTGAGGCTACTTCCATGTATGGCGTTCACTATAAGAAACGAAAGGATGCCTATCACGATGGAGAAAATGAAGCTCATAACAAAGGTGCTTGTAATTGTGGCGTAGAAGTAGCGTGTGTTGTTCCTAAATGTCGGCTTCATAAGACCCGTGTAGAGAGAGGTGCTAAGCCTCCCACACAAGATGCCTCCAATGTTCCCTCTTATTGTCAAGAGAGGTGGGAGCAGAACTAGGATCCAAGGGTTCATTGAAGTGTATGCTGATAATGTTGCCACTATGGCGCCAGCTACTATCCCGGATAAGTTGAAGGTTTGAGAGGAGAGAGACTGCAGGAAGAGCCGTTTGAACGTGGCCTTCGTCAGTAACTCTGTCCCCAAAGGAATCATCTCCCACCAAAGTTGTCACCCCGGGCTTAGCTCATACGGAAACCACCCGCTATATTTATTTTTCTTTAGGAAACTTGCTTTCCTTGGCGTTGTTGTTGAGGCGCTTAAAAAGGGGAAGGGTGTCTCGCGGCTTTTCTGTTTTGTGGAGGTGTGGTGCTTGGATGTTGTATGCTTCGGAGAAATCATAGCTGACTTCGTTCCCGTAGAGGAAGGGGTCTTTAAGGTATGCTTTGGTGGCGCCCCGATGAATACAGCTATCGCTTGCTCCCGCTTGGGCTTAGATGTGGCTGCGATAGCTGCTGTTGGACGTGACCCCTTCGGCGAGTTTCTGCTGGAAACACTAAAGGCCAACCGTGTCAACGCTGAGAGGGTGAGAGTTACAGGTTACAGGACAACGCTAGCCTTCGTCTCCTCCCTAAAGGGGGAGAACACCTTCTTCTTCTACAGGCGTCCGTGGGTGGTTTCAGCCGACACTGAAATCAAGCTGGACGAGGGAGACCTGGCTTTGGCTTCTAGTGCGGCAGTCTTCCACTTCACCGGGCTCCCTCTATCATATAGTCCTTTAAGGGGGGACGCGCTGAAAATGGCTGAAGAGCTCAGAAGGAGAGGCGTTACCATTTCGTTCGACCCAACTTATAGGCCTGACTCCTGGGAGGGTGAGGATGAGGCGAGGAAAGCCATGCTTGAGGCTGTATCTAGATCTGATGTAGTCCTGGCTACGATTAGAGAATACCGTCTTCTTTTCGGGGAAATAGGGCTCGAAGAGATCGTTAAGGAGTGCGCGAAGATGAAGGTGGGATTAGTTGGCGTGAAGATGGGCGCGCATGGCTCAGCCTTAGGTGACCGCTCGTCGCTCTGGGCCATGGAAGCGTATCCGGTGGAAGTAATCGACACCGTTGGGGCGGGGGACGCTTGGAATGCTGGTGTCATATATGGGCTCGTCAAACGCCTCCCACTCAACGAAACAATTAAGCGAATGCGACAGCAGCATTAAAGTGTACTTCTCGCGGAGCAGTAGATGGCCTCCCCACACTGAACCAAGTAAAAAGCTTCCTAGAAAGACAAAGACTAGAGCCGCGAAAAATCATGTAGCCCCAACAACACGTAATCAAGCAAGCAAACTGGCTCCCGGAAAGCTTACCCCGAAGCGCTTATCACATAGTGTTAAGCGAAAAAAGACGCAACGACGATAAATTAACGACTACCAATACAGGTTTCTTTTATCTTTCTCTATAAATTTTCGATTAACCTGCAAGTTTCATCCGGGGACTGTAGACACCGGCATTTTTTGGATTTTTCAGGTGATATTTTGAAGTCCTTCGCACCTATGTTTGATGGCTCACCGTAGCTTAAGACGGCGAAGCTTTATCGCTGACGAGTATCGCAAGCTACTCTGGTAGAGGACGGGTGGCCGCGCAAGGTTTATTAGTGAATTTTGTAATTATGAATTTATGAATCGTACAACTATTTCTGTGAGCCCTGAGTTGAGGAAGAGGTTAAGCGCCCTCAAGGGAGAGAAAACTTGGGATGAGTTTTTGTCTGAGCTCCTTAACTTGGCTCTGGAAAGAAGGGTTGCTAAGGTTGAAGAAGTTCTTAGAAGCTCGGCTGGAAACAGGGATATTCCATTCGAGAAGTTGAAGTTGAGGTTTGGGGATGAGGAATTTGCTCGTTGACACTGATTTCCTTATCGATGTCGAGAAGGGAAAAGAGAGGCTTCCGAGAGAACAGTTATTCTTGTCGGTTCTGAGCCTATACGAGTTCATTAGGGGGAGAAAGGATTACGAGGACGTGAAGCGAATAATGGAAAGCTCATTTGTCATCGTTTCACTGTCAAACGACATAATACTCAAGGCTACCGAGATTTACAGGGATCTACGGGAGAAAGGTGAAATTCTAGACGAGAGAGACTTGCTGATAGGGGCATCAGCGATAGTGCTGGGCATCCCCATAAAGACACGAAACAAAAAGCACTACGAAAAGCTAAAGGATTACGGCTTAAAAGTCGAGGACTAATCCAGCATTGACAAGACGATTCGAATAGTTGCTCTTTAAGAGAAGTGACCTTTTTTAGTCTGCTTCGTTAGGCGTCTCGTGTTTTCAGTAGCTTTTCTACACTTTCCTTTATTTTTTGCTTCGCCATTCCTAGAGAGATCGGGTATGGTTTCTCTATATTTAGTATTCTTTCTTCATGGATGCCGTGAATGAGGCTCGTAACTACTGGTGGTTGCAGTCCGTTTTCCGTCATGAGTTCAAAGTTTGAAAGAACGTCTTCAGGCTTCCCCTCGGAGATTACCCTGCCATGGTTCATAAGGACAACTCTTGACGCAACTTGTGGAAGAATGTTGACGTCGTGCGTCGCGACCAAGACTGTTTTCTCCTCTGAAAGCCGTGCTATCTTATCAATTATGAATGATGCGCTTTTCGGGTCAAGGTTTGCTGTCGGCTCGTCGAAAAGGTAAACTTCAGGGTTCATGGAGAGCACTGTGGCTAGGGCAGCCCTCCTTTTCTCTCCGAAGCTCAAGTGGTGAGGGTGCTTCCAGGCACTTTCGAGGAGCCCAACAGTTTCCAGCGCATCTCTAACTCTTCTTTCAACCTCGTCTGGCGGTAGACCCATGCTGACCGGGCCGAACGCCACGTCATCCCAAACTGACTGACAGAAAAGCTGGCTTTCAGGGTTCTGAAACACGAAGCCGACGCGTCTTCTCGCCTCTCTAACATTCCTCCTCGAAAGCCTTTCACCATAAACGTAAACGCTGCCTGATGAGGGGAAGAGAACGCCTGCGAAATGGAGGAGCAACGTGGATTTGCCTGCTCCACTCGGCCCGAGCAGGACCACTGTTTCACCTTCAAACACTCTGAAGCTTACTCCTCTCAAGGCCTGTGTGCCATCGGGATAGGTGAACCATAAGTTATCGGCTTCAAGAGCCACACTACGCAACTACGAGTCCCCCCGGCAAAGGTAGTATGAACATGAGCCACCTTAATGGAGTCTCAACGAGGACGACCCTGAAAAGCGGAAGCCAGAAAGCCAGGATGGATGGGCCACCCCACCCGAGCAAAACAACTGTGAAGCAGAAAGCGGCAACTGCAACGACAAAAATGATGTCGCTCAGACCCAGCTTGAGCTTAGCGTTCAAAGGAATTTCTCCTCCTTGGAACCCTCTTAGGATCATGGCGTAATAGGTCTCCTCGCCTTTTTCGTAAGCTCTCACGAAGAGGCAGCCAGTTATCCTCCCTATCCCCCTGACTCTCTCCAAGAAGCCCTCCTTCCTGAAGGTTCTAAGCTCTTTTGCTTGAAGCATTTTTAGGGCTTCGTCTGCGAAGAGAAAGGCGTACCTGTAAGTGATGAGTATCATTGATGAGAGCAACGCCGGGACTCCCAGTCTCCTCAGCCCAGCCATAATGTCCGGGAAGCGCGTCGTGAAGGTCAGGAGAAGCGCGGACGCTATGCAAACCCAGACACGGAAAACGAATGTTACAGCCCTGTAAACGCCTTCAAAAGTCGGTGTAAGAGTGATGAGGGAGACTTGAATAATCGCTGCGGGGATGCCGGGCGTTACGAATGGAATAGGCGACACGACCAATGAGCTGAGGATGGTGAATGGAAGAGATCTGAAGAGAAACGCGATTTTAGGTAACTTAGAGGCGAACAGTAAAATTGAGACCGCGCACGCCAGCAGCAGGATGTATGTGAAGCCGTCCACTGATATAGCTGACAGGATTAGGGCGACTGAAGCAAGTATCTTGACCCGTGGGTCCAACCTATGGACGGGCGAACTCATACCGCTAAACCTTTCAGACTCGAAGAACCTTTCGAACAGCTCGAACAGCTCCTTGAAGCCCACTTCAGGCATGAATTTTCCTCCGCGGTCTCTACGCAGACATCTGAATCATTTATTAATATTCTTTTTGTCAAAAATAATACTGAAAGGTAAAAAGGAGGAGGGCGCTGAGAGGGCTGAGGAGGCGGTGGACACATTAACCCCTCAGCACCCTCGGGTTTCCTATGGCGTCCCATTACGCGATGAGCTTAGCGGAGCCCCTCTTCTTGAGGCTGAACCCTACAATCCAGGCTGCTCCGAGCGTTACGAAGAACCCTATTAGTGACGCTGTAAGCGTCGCCAGGTATTCGTGTCCACCAGCCGCGCTTATCAACAGCGCCGCAACTTCCTCTGGGATTTCGAAGGACGCTAATCCCAGCACTTGGAGAGCACTCATCATCTCTAGCAGGTAGCTTATGTATGTTCCGGGTGAGAGCTGAATCAGCACGTAGTCAGGCATTGGTGCCCGCAATAGGTATTGGATCCCCAAAAAGGTTAGCCATGCGCTCAGCGGACCAGTTTCTCCTGTCACCTCACCGTACATCATCAGCATCAGCGTGGTGTCTATCGGCTGGATTAAGCTTTCTATGGTGCGTTCTAGACCGTCAGGAGCCGTTGAGGCAAGCGGGAGGAAAACTCCGATTACTACTACTCCTGCCAGAATGCTGAGCCTAAACCATCTCTGGCTCAAAGCCGCCTTGAGCGAGCCAACCATCGACGACATGTTAAACCCTCCTTCCGGTTACCGTTTCAAGCTCCTCTCTTTCCGCTTTTTCTAACTCCTCACCCTTAAACTTCCTGAGCAGGCCGCTGAAACCTATTTTTGGAAGGGCAAGCATGTCCGGTCTAGCCCTGAGAACATACTCGATGACGGCTACAGTTATCAACGCTTCTCCTACTCCTATCACCAGGTGCCATCCTGTCATCGCTGGAACTGTGACCCAAATGGGGAATGGAAAGAGCGAAGATGCACCTATCTCAACTCCGCAGGCAACGGCCCCAAGGACTATTGAGACGTACGAACCTATGGCTGCTCCCAGCCTTACTCCCCATCCACCCTTGCCGACCAGCCTTCTGACTAGGATGTAAACGTAGTATCCTAAGATGCCTCCTATAACGCCCATGTTCAGTATGTTCGCTCCGAGAGCTGTCATGCCTCCGTCGCCGAAAAGGAGCGCTTGCAAAGTCAAGATGATAGTCATGGAGATGAGTGCGCCAAGTGGTCCGAGAAAGACCGCAAGCAGTGTTCCTCCAACTAGGTGACCGCTTGTTCCTCCTATTATTGGGAAGTTGAGCAGTTGTGCGGCGAAGACGCCCGCCGTCAGTATAGCCATCAGCGGGACATGTCTCTCATCCATGTAGCGTTTTGCTTGTATTAAACCGATCCCAATGAAGACCGCTGAGACCGCTGCACACAGAAGGGTGATGCCTAAGTCGAGGAATCCGTCAGGTATGTGCATTTCGTCGCCTCCATTTGGTAATACTTTTTCTGCAAAAAATAATACCAATCGCTTTATAAACCTTTCCCAAAAAGGCAACTAAAAAGGAAGTCAAACCAAAAAGAAAAGAGAAAAAGAGAACATAGGAGAGGCGAGGGGAGTTAAACCGGAGAGTTAGGCGACTAGAGCCTCTTTTTCACTGTTTGCATCTCCCGTGCTCTTTAACTGTCAGCGTTTACTGAACAAGGTAGGGAACATCTTTTTTCTAGCTTCTTCCGCTATTAGGACGCTACCGCTAGTCAAAAATACGAGAAGCCAGCTGAGGATTGATAAGGGCGTGACTTGGAAAAGCTCTTGGAAGAACGGAACGTAAACTATGGAGATGTTCAGGAGGAACGAGACAAACACTGCTATTGCTAGGTACTTGTTTGAGAGCACACCTACCTTGAACAGGGATTGATCATTGGACCTCATGTTCAAGGCGTTGAAGAGCTGGAAGAATACCATGGTGCAAAACGCCATCGTGCGTGGTTCCTCGTAGCCGTAGATGAACGTTAATGGCTCCAGGGACCGGGCGGAGCAGTAGTAAATAAGAAGTGTTCCGAACGCCATTATCAATGATAGAAACAGTATCCGGTAAACCACTCCTCTAATGATTATTCCTTCTTCGGGAGGTCTGGGTGGCTCCTTAAGGACGTCCCTGTCTCTAGGGTCGACGGCCAAAGTCTTGTCGCATATGCCGTCGGTAACCATGTTGATCCATAAGATTTGGAGTGGTAGGAACGGTAGGGGAAGCCCGATAACTAAGCATGAAAAGAGGAATATTATTTCTGCTATGCTCGTCGTCACGAGGTAGGTGACCGTTTTCCTCATGTTATCGAAAACCGTGCGTCCCTCCTCCACTGCCGCCACAATGGTAGCGAAGTTATCGTCAGCTAGAACCATGTCCGAGGTCTCCTTCGCTATCTGTGTCCCTGTTATGCCCATGGCGACACCTATATCCGCTTCCTTCAAAGCGGGAGCGTCGTTAACGCCGTCACCTGTCATGGCTACAATGTGGCCCTGCTTCTTCAGAGCTCTAACTATTCTGAGCTTGTGGCGGGGCTCAACGCGAGCGAAAACGTTAACGGAGCCAACGATTTTCTCGAGCTCCTCGTCAGAAACACCGTCTAAGTCCTTTCCTTCCAATGCTTGATCATCCATGTCAGCGATTCCCACCTCTTTCGCGATTACCTTCGCAGTTTCCTTGTGGTCTCCGGTTATCATGATAACCCTGATCCCTGCCTGCTTACACTTTCCAACAGCCTCAGCCGCCTCCTTTCTGGGAGGGTCTTGTATTCCCGCCAGCCCCAAGAAAACCAGGTTTTCGCCGCACGCATCTATAGGCATCCTGTAGTCTGGAGAATCTAGAATCTTATACGCCCCTCCTAGGACACGGTATCCCCTTAAAGCAAGTTCCCGGCTCGCCTCAAGTATACTGGCTCGCGCCTCATAGGTCATCTGAGAAGTTGAGCCGTTGACGTAGATCTCACTGCAAAGCTCTAGCACACGCTCAGGAGCACCCTTAGTGTATATAGCGATTTTCCCGTCTGGAAGCCTGTGGATCGTCGTCATGCACGCGCGCCTAGGGTCGAAGGGGATTTCCTCTATTCGGGGAGCCTCCTCTTCTTCTCGCTCCTTGTTTATTCCAGCCTTAGCTGCGGCAACTACGAGCGCACCCTCTGTAGGGTCACCCATTATCCTGCACCGGCCATCCGGTTCTTCGCAGAGGTGAGCGTTACTGCACAAAGCCATCGTCTTGAGGAAAAGTTGGAGGTGAACGTGCTCCTTAGGATTTATCGCTTCACCACTCCTCAGGAACTCGCCTACGGGCGTGTATCCCTCCCCAGTGACATCTATGAGTTCGCCGTTTAGGTATATGGTGCGCACCGTCATCTCGTTTCTAGTTAGCGTGCCAGTTTTGTCAGTGCAGATCACTGTTGCGGAGCCCAGCGTCTCAACGGCTTGCAACCTGCGGATGATGGCGTTCCTCTTAGCCATCAGCCTAACGCCAACTACAAGAGCCAATGTGACGACTAAGATTAGCCCCTCAGGGATAGCTGAAACAGCAGCTGCCAAAGCGAACATAAGCGACTCGTAAACCCCAACCCCCCTAAGTAAGGCCAGCACACCCAATATGGCGCAAGCCATAGCTGCCGCGGCGGATAACTGAACTGCCAGCTTAGAAATTTTTCTCTGGAGAGGTGTCTTCGCCTCTCCCGCCTCAGAAACGTCCTTAGCGATCTTTCCTATCTCCGTGTTCATGCCTGTCGCCACAACTACTCCGTACCCTCTGCCTTCTGTAACCGTGGTTCCAGCGTAAAGCATGTTGTGCCTATCCACTAGAGGAGTGTCCTCCGGAAGAGGAGATGAAAACTTTATCTCTGAGCCCGGCTCGCCCGTAAGTATAGCCTGTTCAACGTGAAGCCTTATCGATGTTACGACACGCATATCCGCGGGCACTATGTCGCCCGCTTCGAGAACCACAATGTCTCCCGGAACCACGTCCTCTACGTTCACGTTGAGCATAATGTTATCTCTTATCACGTTGGCTTTGGGCGCCGACAGCTGCTTGATAGCTTCGAGAGCCTTCTCAGAGCGGTACTCCTGAGCAAAGCCCAGAAAGGCGTTTATCAGAATTATAGCTACTATTACTATGCCATCCAGAAAGTGGCCGGTGGCAAGTGAAATAATAACGGCGACCGACAAAATATAGTTTAGGGCATTGTTAAACTGTCTAAAAAGTAGTCTGGGAACTGACAGCCTCCTTAACTCGCCTATCGCGTTTGGACCATATATCTCCAACCTTCTAGAGGCCTCATCGCTACTCAACCCTTGAGGACTAGTTCCTAGGACGCTCATGACTTCTTCTACACTCATAGCGTGCCAGCTTCTACCATCAGCCATCATTAGCCACCACTTAAACGATTCCTCTAACTAAATATCCTGCCGAGTTTAAGTAGATAAACAGAGCTCCACTTTTTTATTTTTTGTTGTAGCCGCTTAGAAACCAGACAAGGGATTTGACGAGCGACGCCCTTACTGCTGAAGCAACGGGGTTGCTAACTTTTCTCACGTTAGGGCACATGGTTCTATTACTTCCCTTCTCCTTATATTTTTGGGAGTATAGGGGCGTACTTCTCCATTCTCATTCTTTTTCCTTCAGGCTGTATGAGCCAGGTCATCCAGCAAAGCTCTATCGGTCTGTAACCACACACCGAAGCCATCCACTCCACTCTTCTCACAAACTCCACATCGTCGTTCACAGGGTGAAGCCCAGCCTTCACCAGTATCTCGTTCAAAACCCTCTTGACTATCTTGTCGGGCATCACGGTGTCAACTCCACCCATCATTCTCAGATATTGAAAGGTGACCAAGCCAACTCCCCTTATCCTGCCGACGGGGTCTTCTCTCCAGTTTTCGATGCTGGCTCTCCTAGCCCAGCTCCTCAAGGCTTCCCTGTCGTCGCCGCTTACCGTTGAAAGGTACGCCGCCACCTCCTTTGCAACCATTAAAGACCTTCTATTACGCCAAACAGCCATGAGCTCCTCCACGTCGGCATTGGCTAAGTCTCTTAGGCGGGTGAGCCTCCCTGTTTCAACGAACACTCTGCTGAACTCCTCAACCTTCGGCACTACAGCAGTAAAATAGTTTAGCCCTATTGAAGTGAAGGCTGCGTCGACAATCATGAGCACGACGCTTCCACCCCACCTCTCAGTCCTCAGGCACCTCTCACAATGCTCCCTTAACCCTGAAACCTTCCCCATGTATTCATCAACAATTCGCTTCAGCAGTGACGAGTCAGCCCCCTGCAAGCACAACCACCAGCCCATCAAAATTGCAATAAAAACGAGAATACAAGCTTTACGCGTCTAGCCAACAGGTCTAGTAAAAGGAATAAGCAAAGGGAGAGAATGATTGTTCTCTATGTGGTGGTACGTGGACAGAGCGGAGCGATACAGGAAAAAAGAGATTATTTTACGTCTAAGTTGGCGTTTCTCCCTCCGACTTTGATGACGTTTACAGGTTAAGGGACATTATAGTTCACAGATACAAACAAGCTTGAAGTTGCCGAGAAAAAGCTCGACGGGCTTGTGAAGGGCATATTCAAGTTTCTAGAGGATGTTGGGGGGGTCCTACGTGAGATCTTTAGAGGAAATTAAAAAGGAGCAGCCTGAAAGGATTCTGGGTTGTGGTTTATGGGAGCTGGGAAGGGAGGAGGTGATCTTCCGGTCTGATATCGACATTGCAGTTACGGGAAGCAGCCGAGAGAAGAACTTGGAAGTTGCGCTTTGGCTTCTCGGAAAGGCGCCGCCTCTACTACGCCGTGAAGGTTTTCGAGCTACTCCCTCCTTTCACTTGAAAGCTAAAGTGGTGACGCGGTATGTGGCCGTTTTAGGGGGATCCCCTTGAGATCTTCGAGTAATTCTACTACTGCAAGCTTCGGAAGGATGTGGAAAAGACGATGGGGGGAATCAATACTAAAGATACAAGGAGCTCCTTCAAGCTATAGAGGAGGAGCCAGCCAGACGTAGAGAGGAAGCCAGACGACACACGTTATATGAGCCGGGCATCAGTTGACGTGCCCTCGGGAGAAGCTAAATGCTCGGCGCTGCTCTTCGCCATTAGGCTATGCAAAGCACCACTCATGACTTAAGGCCTTAATTTCTTGTGGTAGGCATTAGCTTCCTCCTGGAAAGCTCAGAGATGGGTTCAGCATCAGTTTGCTGGTTCTTCTCCTTTTAGGAAGGGTAGGAAGAAAATCCTTTTTTCTATGCGGTTTCCAGTGGTCCCCAATCAGCTTCTCCGTTAAAGAAAAAGTCCCTACCGAGACATGTTACTTCAATCAGGGAGGGGATAAACGTTTTCCGGGGATAGATGCGCTAAGAAATAAACTTTTTAAAGATTAAATTTGCAGACGTTGACGGAGTGTCTAGTTAAGGGGACCGACATGTGTGACATTTTGGCGATGTGCTTCAGCAAGCCTGTCACGGCTTCCTTCTCCCTCAGAGGATTTAAGATGAAAGGAAAGTTTAACTACCACGGGTGGGGCGTCGCATGGTACCAAGATGGGGCTGCCCAAATCGTTAAAGAGCCGGTCACGGCGCTGAGGAGCAGGCTCTTCGACAACTTACTTAAAAACATGGAGGCACGCTCCGAAATTTTCATCGCGCACGTCCGCCGGGCATCAGACGTCAAGCTGGCACCCCCATCAATCGTGAATACTCACCCATTCTGGAGGGAGCTGAAGGGTAAGACGTACGTCTTCGCGCATAACGGTTCCCTCAGGCAAGACGTTAAAAGGATGGAGTTCAAAAGGAAGTTTCCACTGAGTAATATTAAACCTCTCGGTGAGACAGGGTCTGAATATATCTTCTGCCACCTCCTCGCGTGCATAGAGAAAGAAGTAGAGGTGTGGGATGAAGCTGGGTTCTCGTGGCTTGCAGACAAGCTAGCCGAGATTAACGAGTACATTTTTCTCAACTGCGTCATGAGTGACGGAGACCACCTTTTCCTTTACCATGACGCTGAAGCTTACAATGGAATGGCGTTAACTCTTAGGAGAGCGCCATTCCCGGTTATACGCTTAATGGACGACGAGGAGGAGGTTATTCTGCAGGAAGAAAAGGGAAGGGACTTGCAGGGCGTTGTGGCAACGACGCTTTCCCTAAGATACTCGGACACACCAGTATACCTGACCAACGAGAAGTGGACGCACGTTGAACCGGGAAAACTCCTTGTGTTTAGAAAGGGGCGAGAGATTTATCAGCGGTGAATACGCGTACTGCTACTTCCAATGGTCGGTTTTTTAACGTTTAAGCTTTGCTTTCGGTAGTGGATGTGGCGGATTTCGGCGTTAAAGCGTTGCCATTTAAAGATTCCACTATATTTATTTGCCTGGTGGTTTTTATGTTTTTTTGGTGATTAAGCATGATTCATGGTGTTGAAGTTAAAAAAGTGGATGAGCAAGGGAGAATAGTTCTCCCGGCGGATTGGAGGCAGAAGGAGCTTGGAGAGAGTAGAGAGGTTATAGTGATAAAGGGTGAAGGGGTTCTGAAGATAATCCCTAAGAAGAGAGTGGACCTCACCAGGTTCTTTGACAGCATAGACTTGGGAGTGAACGTCGGCGACTGGGACGGGTTCGAGGGGAGGTTTTACCGTGACGAGGTTTCTCGACGCTAACGTCTTCATATACGCCTATTATAAGCCGAAAGGGGCGCTAAGTGAAGAGCAAAAAAGGATGAAGGAGCAAGCTAAGAAAATAATAAGGCGGGTTAATGAAGGAGAAGAAGTCGTGACCACCGTGGTTCACCTATCTGAGGTTGCGAACATACTTAAGAGGGGACTTCCTACTAGGGACCTTCACGCGCTTCTACTTAGCCTGTGCTCAATGGACAACGTCAAAGTAGTAGGCGTCACAAAGGAGGATTACATGGAAGCTATCGACATGATGAAGGACATCGGACTGGACCCAAATGACTGTTTGGCTGTAAAAATCATGCGGATGGAAAGAATAGAGGAAATATACTCGTTCGATAAAGCGTTCGACAATGTTGAAGGCGTAAGGAGAGCCACGCTGCAGTTGGAGAACAGCAGCGATACTTGAACTTTCAGCCGAGCAACCTTACGTAGCTCTCCCGATCCCTAATTGAATGCCCTCCAAGCTCGGCGGAAAAGATGCTATTCTTCTTTTCAACATGGCGAAACCTGTTTATTTCGGTTGCAGTGATCCACTTTGTGCTCTTGCTACACTACTCTTGCTACACATAATACTTCAAACGTCTTCTCCCAGCTTGCGATTCTGTTAACCCCCATCTTCTTCCGGTCTAACGGTTTCTGGAAGCGCGAAGCCTAACCCGTCCACTTCGTGCAAAATATGCCCTATGTCTTCGACAGGGATCTAAAGATGGGCGCATCTTTTCCGAAATTCTCTATAGACGTTAAATCCTCCTCAAGCCACTTGAAGCGCCTCATCAGACTAATATTTGGAGTCAACATAAATTGCAGCACAGGCTTAAGGACTACGTTAGTTCAGTGAGCCTCGAAGCGGTTTCAATATCCCCGGTTCTCACTAAGTTAAACCAAAAACCAGAGAAGGATTAACACTTTGACAGAAGTTTACTTCCCCTCTCCTTCTCCTCCACTTCCTTTACGGCTTCAGCTACTTTCAGGAAAATCTCCTTAACCTTTATCTTGTCTC